>CAYGST010000018.1:0-13246 GCA_964352415.1 uncultured Planctomycetaceae bacterium
GGGTCACCGAACCGCCGACGGTGGTGGTGGCGTTGTGGAACAGGTGGGCGCGGCGCGATCGGCCTCCAGGCCGCCGACCTGCGCGGCACGCACGACGCCGCCTTCCTCGACCTCGACGGCGACGGCGACCTGGACATGGTCCTCGGCCGCTGCGCCGGGATGTTCGTCTGGGTCAACCAGACCGTGAGCGACTCGGTCGGCACGACCTTCTGCGAGTGCGCGCCCGCGACGGCCCCCTGCAGCAACTTCGCCGCGGCCGGCGAGGGCTGCCGCAACTCCGCGGGCGTCGGCGCCGTGGTCGTCGCCGGCGGCTCCACCTCGGTGGCCGCCGACGACCTGGACTTCAGCGCGAACCAGCTGCCCGCGAACCGACCCAGCCTGCTCTTCGTCGGCACGATGGCGGCCGGCGGCGGGAGCGGCGTCGTCCTGGGCGACGGCCTGCGCTGCCCCGGCGGCGCGATCCAGCGCTTCACGGTGCAGGTCAGCGATGGAAACGGCGACGTCGCCTGGAGCAGCGGACTCGCCGCGACCGGCGGCTGGTCCTCCGGTGACACGCGCTACTTCCAGGTCTGGTACCGCGACCCGTCGGGCGGCCCCTGCGGCTCGGGCTTCAACCTGAGCAACGGCGTCGAGGTTCAGTTCACGAACTGAGCGCCGACGCGCGTTCCGTCGGGAACACACGGAGCGGGCCGGCGGTTGATCTCAGCCGCCGGCCCGTTCCCGTTGTCCGCCGGTTGCATCGTCGCGCCGTCCAACGGATCCTCGCTGTCATGGCCACGTCGCTCTTCCTGCGTCCCGTCCTCATCCTCGCGCTGGCTGGGGGTCTGCCGCGTACCGTCGCTTCCGGAGCGCAGCAGGAGCCACCCCAGTGGACCGCGCAGGACGACGGCGAGTTTCCGGCCGAGCGCCTCGCCGGTCGCGCCCAGTCGCACCTGAAACGGCTGGAGACGGAGCTCGTCGCGCGCGCCTTCGACCCCGAGTGGGAGCCGTCCGCGCTGTTCACGGACGGGTTCGAGAGCCACGACCTGCGCCCGCCGCTCGAGCTCGTGCACGAGACGTCCGGCCTGCGCGCGTGGATCGCGGCGCCGGAGGGCTTCGCGTCCGAGCTCGGGCCGGTGGCACCGGCGCAGGTGCTCGCAGGCTTCTTCGAACCGCTCGAAGGCGGCCAGGAGCTCCACGCGCACTTCAAGATCATCAGCGTGAGCGCGGTCGCGCGGGAGCGCTTTCAGGTCGTCGCGCTGCTGCAGACGAGCGCGCGGCTCGGCTCGGGCTCTTGGCAGCAGAACGCGCGCTGGCAGCTCGGCTTCGTGGACGACGAGGAGGGCGGCGAGCTGCGTATCGAGTCGATCCGAGGCCAGGAGCTGACCGAAGCGGCCACCGCGCGCGAGCTCTTCCGCGACGTGACCGACCGGACCGTCGCGCGCGCCGGCGGATCGAGCGCACTGCTCGCCGCGGGCACCGAGCGCTGGCACGGCGCCATCGACGACGTCGGCGAGCCGAACGTCTTCGGCCACAACGGAATCGCCGTCGGCGACGTGAACGGCGACGACCTGGACGACCTCTACGTCGCCCAGGGCACGGGCCTCCCCAACCAGCTGTTCGTCCAGCAGACGGACGGAACGTTCCTCGAGCGCGCCGAGCCCTCGGGCGTGGCCTGGCTCGACGACACGAAGGGCGTGCTGCTCGTCGATCTCGACGACGACGGCGACCGCGACCTCGTCTGCTGCATCGGTCCGCGGATCGTCCTGTGCACCAACGACGGCGCCGGGACGTTCACGCCGGCGCGCAGCTTCTCGACGGAGAGCGACGCCGCCTTCTACTCCCTCTCCGCCGCGGACTACGACCTCGACGGCGACCTGGACCTCTACGCCGTTCGCTACGTGGACACGGCCTACGGCGAGAGCGTGCCGATGCCGTTCCACGATGCGCGCAACGGCCCGACGAACCACCTGCTGCGCAACGACGGCGATGACGGATTTCTCGACGTCACCACCGAGGTCGGGCTCGGCGCGGGCAACGATCGCTTCAGCCTGGCGAGCTCCTGGAGCGACCACGACCTCGACGGCGACCCGGACCTCTACGTCGCGAACGACTTCGGCCGCAACAACCTGTATCGCAACGACGGCGGACGCTTCGTGGACGTCGCGGCCGAGGCCGGCTGCGAGGACCAGGCCGCGGGCATGGGCGTGTCCTGGGCGGACGTGGACCTCGACGGACGCCTCGACCTGCTCGTCAGCAACATGTTCTCGTCGGCCGGCCGGCGCATCGCCTACCAGCCGAGCTTCAAGGCGAACGAGGACGCGGAAGGACGCGGCGCGGTCCAGCGCCACGCGCTCGGCAACAGCCTGTTCTGTCAGGCAGCCGGCGGAGGCTTCGACGACGTCAGCGACGCCGCCGGACTGCGCATGGGTCGCTGGTCCTGGGGCGCGCGCTTCACGGACCTCGACATGGACGGGCTGCCGGACGTCGTCGTGCCGAACGGCTTCTTGACCGGCTCGCGCGACGACGACCTCTGAAGCTTCTTCTGGCGGCGCGTGGCGTCGCATTCACCCACGGAGCCCGAAGCCCAACCGCAGAGCGACTACGCCGACGGCTGGCGCGACGTCTCGCGCCTGATGGACAGCGGGGCGAGCTGGAGCGGTAACGAGCGCAACTGCGCCTACGTCAACTGCGGCGAGCGCCGCTTCGTCGACGTCTCGGCGGTGGCGGGTCTCGATCACGTGCAGGACGGCCGCGCCGTCGCGCAGACCGACTGGGACGGCGACGGTGACCTCGACCTGTGGCTGAAGAGCCGCAACGGACAGCAGCTGCGCCTGCTCGAGAACCGCAGAGCGGGACCCGGCTCCTTCGTCGCGCTGCGCCTCCAGGGAGTCACGTGCAACCGCGACGGGATCGGCGCCCGAATCGAGGTCGTGGCGAGCGGAGCGACCTACCTGCAGGAGGTGCGCGCCGGCGAGGGCTACCTCGCCCAGTCGTCGACCGAGCTCGTCTTCGGCCTGCCCGCCGGCGCGCAGCTCGAAGCCGTCACCATGCACTGGCCGGGCGGCGCGAGCGAGCGCTTCGAGGGCGTGCAGGTCGGACGGCACCAGCGGCTGATTCAGGGCGAGGGTCGCGCGCGGCTGCTCGCGAAGCGCGAGCGCTCGTTGCCGGCTCCCTCGGCGCTCGCGTCGCTGCCCGCGTCCAAGCGCGTCGTGCTGCGCACTCCGCTTCCCCTGCCGACGGCCACCCAGCGTCGCTTCTTCGACTCCGGCCGGCCCGGTTCCCGCCTCGTCAACCTGTGGGCCACCTGGTGCGCGCCGTGCATCGCGGAGCTCGGCGACCTCGCGCAGCGCAGCGGAGACCTCGCCGCCGCGCAGGTCGAGGTCGCACCACTCTGCCTCGACGCCGAGGAGAACCCCGACGCCGCGCGCCGCCTGTTCGAAGAGAGCGCGGCGACCCGAATGTCCCCGCAAGCGGCCTTCGCGTCGCGCGACACGACCGAGGCCGACCGAGCCTTCTTCGAGGTTCTGTTCGGGCACTTGCTCGCCACGCGCGGGGCCATGCCGGTGCCGACGAGCTTCCTCGTCGACGCTCTCGGTCGCGTGGTCGTGGTCTACCTCGGCCCGGTCGACGTGGACCGCGTGCTGAGCGACGCCGCGACCTTCGGCGCGGAGCCGCAGACCATCGCCGTCCGCGGCAGCTTTCCGGGCCGCTGGTTCTTCGGCATGCCGCGCGACTGGGCGGGGCTCGGCCGCGCGTTCGAAGCGCGCGGGCTCTCGATCCCGGCCAAGTTCTACGCGGCGCTCGCGCGGCGCTCAGCCGTTGGCCCCAGGTAGCGCTTCGGGGGAGCCGCCTCCCGAGCCCCACCGCTCTCGCTGCTGTCCGTCGATCCGAGCGGCGCGAGCCCCGGACGCGCTACCGAAACTCCGGGTGCCGTTCGAGGAACTCGCGACGGCGGGCGGTGCTCTGGAAGTACCACTCACCGTCCTCCCAGACCCAGGTCTCCGCAACGTCCAGCCAGTCGCTGAGGTCACGGCCCTCCAGGATCGGGTGGCGCGGCGTCCACTCGATCCGATGAGCGATGAAGACGCGATCCCCATCGCGACCGAAGAGCTCGACGTCGGTCAGGCCCGCGTAGTGGTGGTGGTCCTTGTTCGCGAGGAACACGCCCATGGAGGTGAGCTCCCGCTGTTCGGGGGAGAGGAAGGCGTAGGCCTCGATCCAGTCGCCGTCCATGGCCGCCTGCCAGCGCTGGTAGAACCGATCCTTCATCCCCCACCAGCTGGGCGCGACGGCGACGTCTTCGATGCCCGCCGCGCGCACCTGGCCGACGACGTCGGCGACCTGGCGGCAAGAGGGCCAGCCTCGGACGTCCAGCGCGACGCCGCGTCCCTTGTCCTCATCGGACAGAGCGACGAGCGCTTCCACCAACGCGTCCGACTCCAGCGGCTCGGAGTCCCCCAGCCGGTAGCTCGGCACTCCTTCCCCGAATCCGGCCGCGTCCGTGGCCCCGCGTAACCGCAAGACCAGCGGTGAATCCAGCCTTCGCGGAAGGAAGAGCTGTACGGACTCCAGGTCCTCACCGTTCGAGGGCTGCACCGTGAACGAGTCGAGATCCACCCGCGCGTCGAAGCAGGCGTCGGCGAGCGCCTGCACGCCGCGGAACGGCGCCGCCTCCACCGCCTCCACGGTCAGCGGGCCGAGCCCGTCGCCCCGTTCGTCGGCCCAGTCCGCCAGGCCGCTCCAGCCGTCGAGTGACGTGCCGGCGAAGTCGAGCTCCTTCGTGAAGACGATCACGTCCTCGTCGTCGAGGCGCACGTGCGTGCCGAGGACGGGCATGGTCGCGGGCGTCGAGCTCACGTCGGGGCCCGTCAGCGCGAAGTCGAGGATCGCGCCGGAGAGCAGGCCGAGCGCGGCGAGTCGGGACAGGAGCAGAATCATGGTGGGCGGCTTCGGTGAAGGTTCGGGCCCGGAGTGGCGCGCGAACTGGAGACTCGAGCTCGGCGCTTGGGGGCGCCGGTCCGAGGGTACAGGGTCCGGCGGATCCCCATCGCTGATAGCGCAACCAAAGCCGGCCAGAGCACGTCTTCGGCGCATCGACGCGCCCCTTTTTCGGCGCAACACCGCCTACCGGGATGTGTGGCCGTCCGACCGACAGGGCACTGCACTCGAGGACCGGAAGCGAGCCGGCAGGGGTCAGCGCGATGTCGATGGGAGTGCGCCGGGCGCGGAACTCCGGTGTGCGCAGGCAGCACGCCGCGACCGTGCGATCGTGGAACGTCGGTGGTACGGGTTCGTGCACGAGCCGGCGGCGCGACGCGACCCGATTCGGGAACGAGAGCGGTCGAGACGGCAGATGGGGGCGCTTCCGGCCGCCCGCGACGGCCTGGCCCAGTTCAGCGCGCGGGCAATGCCGCAGCGCGGCACCGCGCTTGCAGATCGCCGAGCCGCTGAGCCGCTGAGCCGCCGCCGGCCCTCGACTGCGCGTGCGGGCTCTCGGTTCGCGTCGCTGCTCGTGAACTCACTCAAGGAATCGCTCGATGCACTCGTCTCGAACCGCGCTCCTACTTGCCGCCGCCCTGCTCGCTCTCGTGGGCTTCGGCGCAATCGCGTGGTCGGTCCTGGACGCGGAGAAGCTGGAGCCGCCGACCGCGGCCGGGAACGGTCCGCTGAGCGAAGCACCGCAGGAGGAGCATCCGCCCGCGACGAACGCACCTCTCCTCGATTCGAGTCCGACAGCGTCGCTGAACGCGAGAGTTCCGGAGCCGTCGTCGAACTCGCGCGGGCCTGATTCGTCCGAGCCGTCGGACTCGCAACGACCGGGCTCACTCAGCACCTCCCCGAAACAAGCGGACGAGGTCCCGCGCCGGGGCTATCGAGGACCACCAGGCGCAGGGCCGCCCACCCGCTTCGCACAACCCGACCTCGGCGAGGACGCGTTGCTCCTGCGCGTCGAGGACGCCAGCGGACGGCCGGTCGCCGGGGCCCCCGTCGCGATCACCTGGGACATCGTCGTGGACGGAGACCAGGTCCCCATGCCCGCGACCGCCATCTACCAGACGAACGAGCTCGGCGTCGCCCGCCTGTCGTCCAGGGCCTGCGAGCTGTCGCCGCCCGAGCGGAAGCTCTACTTCGAGGTGCTCGGCGTCTTTCGCGAACTGCAGCGCGCCCCGATCGATCGCAAGTCCCCTCGGGAAGGACAGCCCGCCGTGATCCGCCTGCCTCCGCACGGTCAGGTCGAGTTCGAGATCACGACCTCGGTCGCCTACTTCCACTCACGGTCCGGCCAGGAGCAAGCGACCCTGTGGCTCGCGGACGCTCCCGACCCGGGCCGCCACGCCTACTCCACGTACCTCAGAAGACGACTGGACGTCGAAGGCGATGCCTGCCGGTTCGAGTTCGTCGAAGTCGACGTTCCCCTGCTGGCGCGACTCTCGAGGGGCTGGAACCTCTACGAGGTGATCTCGGTTCGCGGGCCGAGCCGACCTGGCGAGGTGCGCCGGATCCAGCACGCCTGGCCGGGACTCGAGCTGGTTGGAAGGATGTTCGCGAACGGCGGCCGCCAGCTGAACGGCTTCGATGCGACGATCGATGGCGTCGGTTCCAGGTGGATGAGCCCGTACCCGATCATCGAGTTCCGCGTGGAGGAGTCCGGAGCGCTCGAAGCCGTGTCGGTCCACGCCGCCCTCGAGCGCCAGCACCCCGGACCGGTCGTGGTCACGCTCCAGGATGGCGAGCGGCTCTGGAAGTCGCCGGAGCTCGAGCTGGAGTTCGAGACAGGAGAGCCCGTGGTTCTGGGCGACGTTCACCTGCAGCCGCTTCAACACCTGAGCTCCGGCCGCGTCCTGAACTCGGACGGCACGCCGGCTGCGGGAGCGTACGTCTGCGTCGAACGCTTCCACGCGGCCCCGGAAGGGGTATGGCGAACCGTGCGCGACGCGTGGGACCTCTCCGCGGTCAGTACGAAGGAGGACGGCCAGTACGAGGTCCACGTTCCCGAGGATGGATCGCGTTATCGGCTCGCCGCGACGTGCCGCGGCCAGGTAATGAAGCAAGAGATCGCGGCGTTCGGCCAGTCGCTCGACCTGCGCTTCCCGCCCGTCGCTCGATTGCGGCTGAAGCTCACGTGCGAGGGACTCGACCTGCGGCTGTTTCTCGTACGCGTCGTCGATCCGAGCGGAAGCGAACTCACCAAAGGCTCCCTGGGGCCGGAGGGAGGTGTCGATCTGCCGCTCGCCCACGAGGGTTCGGTCCGCGTCCTCGCCAAGCTCCCGAACCAGGACACGGAGATCGAGGTGGCACGCGCCGGCCTCGTTCTGGACGAGGTCGCGGACCTGGGCACGGTGGACCTGACCGGGCGCCTGCGACATGGACTCATCTCTGTCGTCCGTGACGACGGCACGCTGCCGACTCGGGTCCGCGCGTTCCGCGATGGACAAGCCACGGCCTTCGCAAGCTCGTTCCGTGGACCCCACGTTCGCATCGTGACCACCGAGACGTCGCTGCCTCTCCGGATCGAGGCGGACGGCTGTGCGGAGAGCCAGCGCGTGACGTTCACCGGTGGGGCGATGGAGATCGAGCTGCCGGCGCTGCGCTGACCGCCGGGGTACCGAGTCAGGCACATCCCCATTGCCCATCCCGTGATCTAACCCGGCCATGGCGCGTCTCTAGCACCTCCACGCGCGCCACTTCGAGGCCGAGCTCGCCTGCGGAGACATTGTGCCTGGCTCGGTACTCCCGGTGCTCCTCGCCGAAATCCCGGCGGCAACCCACTCCCCGTCTAGCCAGGTCGACGCCGGGCGGATAGGGTCTTCGCCCCCATGGCCGAACGCATCGTCTTCCAGGTCGAGAACCTGCACAAGTTCTATGAGCAGCGGGAGGTCCTCAAGGGCATCACGCTGGCCTTCCACGAGACCTCCAAGATCGGGCTGATCGGGGCGAACGGGGCGGGCAAGAGCACGCTGCTGCGCATCCTCGCCGGCGTGGACAAGGAGTTCGAGGGCATCGCGCGCACGAACGGTGACGTGTCCGTCGGCTACCTGTCGCAGGAGCCCACGCTCGATCCCGAGAAGGACGTGAGGGGCAACATCGACGTGGCCGTCGGGCACCTGCGCGAGACCGAGGCGCGCTACTACGAGGTCATGGCGTTGATGGGCGAGGCCGAGGGCAAGGAGCTCGACAAGCTCACCCGCGAGTTCGACCACCTGCAGCACGAGATGGACATCCGGGACATCTGGAACCTGGAGCAGCACCTCGAGCAGGCCATGCACGCGCTGAAGGTGCCGCCCGGCGATCGCACGGTCGAGAAGCTCTCCGGCGGCGAGCTGCGCCGCGTCGGACTGTGCCGGTTGCTGCTCGAGCACCCCGACATGCTGCTGCTCGACGAGCCCACCAACCACCTCGACGCGGACTCGATCCTGTGGCTCGAGACGTACCTGCAGGAGTACCAGGGGCTCGTCGTCCTCATCACCCACGACCGCTACTTCCTCGACAACGTCGTGGGCTGCATGCTCGAGGTCGCCGGCGGCCTGGCGACGGCCTACGAGGGCAACTACAGCGCCTACCTCGAGTCGGAGCGCACGCGGCTCGACATCAAGCAGAAGCACGACGCCCTGCGCGACAAGCGGCTCGAGAAGGAGCTCGAGTGGATCCGGCGCACGCCCAAGGCGCAGACGAAGCAGTCGAACTCACGCCTGCGCCGCTACCAGGAGCTGGCCGACGCCGTCAGCGCCGAGGAGCAGGTCCAGTCCGTCGAGTTCCGCATCCCGCCCGGCCCGCGACTGGGCGACAAGGTGGTGCACGTGCGCGGTCTGAAGAAGGGCTACGGCGACCGCGTCCTGTTCGAGGACCTGACCTTCGACATCCCGCCGCAGGCCAAGCTCGGCGTGATCGGCGGCAACGGCCGCGGCAAGACCACGCTGCTGCGCTTGATCCTCGGCGAGGAGGAGCCGGACGAGGGACGCGTCGAGGTCGGCTCGACCGTGGTCGTCTCCGTCATCGAGCAGTCGCGCGACTCGCTGAAGGACGACAAGACCGTCTTCGAGAACATCACCGAGGGCAACCAGATCCTGCCGTTCGGACGCACCACGATGGACTCGCGCGCCTACGTCTCGCGCTTCAACTTCAAGGGCGAGGACCAGGCTCGCATCCTGGGTGAGTGCTCGGGCGGGATGCGCAACCGCGTGCTGCTCGCCCGGATGCTGCGCAAGCCCGCCAACCTGGTCATCATGGACGAGCCGACCAACGACCTCGACCTGGAGACCCTGCGCGTGCTCGAAGAGGGCATCACGCACTATCCCGGCTGCATGATCATCGTCACGCACGACCGCTACTTCCTCGACAAGGTCGCGACGCACATCCTCGCGTTCGAGGAGGACGGCAACGTGGTCTTTCACCAAGGGGACTTCCAGTCCTACAAGCGCCACAAGGGCGAGGCCCTGCAGGAGAGCGCGGGCACGCATCGCAAGTTCGCGCGGCGCTAGAGCCCGCCGGTCGCAAGGCGCAGGGCTCGCGTGGCGCCCCACCGCGCTCGCGGGCGCGTTCGTTAGAGTGGGCCCATGCACGCACGCCCTCTGAGCCAGATCCTCCTGCGCCTCGCTCCGGCCATCGCCCTGTTCCCCGGCGCGAGCCACGCCGACACCTATCCCCGCGCCAACGAACTCGACGTCGTCGAGTACGTCTTCCGCGTGACGTTGACGGACGAGAGCGATGTCATCGCAGGCCTCGCGAGCGTCGACCTGCGCTGGCTCGCGGACGGGATGAGCGCCATCGAGCTCGACCTGACGTCGGCGAACGAAGGCACGGGCATGACCGTGACGGGCGTCTGGGTCCGCTCCTCGCGCGGCGCGTCCGCCCTCGCGCCGCGCTCGGCGGGATCTGCGAGCCGCGGCGCGCCCGCGCGCTTCGTGCACGAGGCGAACCGCCTGCGCATCGAGCTGCCGGAAGCGTCCTCCCTCGGCGAGCGCAGCTACGTCACCGTCCAGTACTCCGGCACTCCAGCGTCCGGCCTCGAGATCGGCGAGAACCGCTACGGCGAGCGCTGCTTCTTCTCCGAGAACTGGCCGAACCGGGCGCGGCAGTGGCTGCCGACGATCGACCACCCCTACGACAAGGCCATGTGCCAGATGGTCGTGACCGCTCCGAGTCACTACCAGGTCGTTTCGAACGGCCTGCTCGTCGAGGAGAGCGATCTCGCGGGCGCGCGGCGTCTGACGCACTGGCGCCAGTCCGTGCCGATCGCGACCTGGCTCTACACGCTGGGCGTCGCGCGCTTCGCCGTACAGACCCTGGCGGAGTTCGACGGCAAGCCCGTGCAGACCTGGGTCTACGCCCGCGACCGCGACGCGGGCTTCCACGACTTCGCCGAGCCGACCCACGCGGTCCTCGCGTACTTCTCCGATCAGATCGGGCCCTACTCCTACGAGAAGCTCGCCAACATCCAGAGCGCCAGCGTCGGCGGCGGCATGGAGTCTGCCTCCGCCATCTTCTACGGCGAGGACTCGGTGACCGGCGAGCGCACCGTTCGCTGGCGCAACGTGATCATCCACGAGCTCGCGCACCAGTGGTTCGGCAACGCGGTCACGGAGTCCGACTGGGACGACGTCTGGCTCAGCGAGGGCTTCGCGACGTACTTCACGCTGCTCTTCCGCGAGCACGCCTACGGCCGCGACGACTTCGTCGAGGGCCTGCGCAAGTCGCGGGACACCGTCGTGCGCTTCTACGCCGAGCGACCCGACTACCGCGTGGTGCACGACCAGCTGGACGACATGTCGCGGGTCACCACCGGCATGCAGTACCAGAAGGGCGCCTGGGTCCTTCACATGCTGCGCCGGCAGCTGGGCACCGAGACCTTCTGGCTCGGGATCCGCGACTACTACGCGCTGTACCGCAACGGGACGGCGAGCACGGCGGACTTTCGGCGGGTGATGGAGGAGCGCTCGGGCCAGGAGCTCGGCTGGTTCTTCGAGCAGTGGCTGAACCAGGGCGGCCTGCCCGCGATCGAGGGCAGCTGGAGCTTCGCCGACGGCGTGCTCGACCTCGACCTGCGGCAGACGCAGGCGCCCTACCGCTTCCGGTTGCCGCTCGAGCTGCGCCTCGAGTTCGCCGACGGGTCCAGCGCGCGCGAGTCCGTCGTACTCGAGGGCGCGAGCAGCAAGATCTCGATCGAGCAGGCGCAGAAGCCCGTCCGCATCACGCTCGACCCCGACACATGGCTGCTCGGCACGTTCGAGCTCGCGCCACGGAAGTGACGGGAGCGATCAGGCCGGCTCCCGGCTCGTGCTCAACGCCGACCGCAGCATCCCCACCGCCGTGATCGTGACGACGATCACGACGAGCCAGCGCAGGCCGTCGAGCGGGAGCGACTTCACGACGAGGACCGCGAGCAACACGCCCGGCAATCCGCCGAGGGTCAGGCCCAGGCTCGGTCGCAGCGCCACTGCACCGTCCTTCAGGAAGCGCGCGCGCCTCCGTGCAGCCCGATCGCCTGCGCCCCCACGGGCACACCGAGCAACTGGAAGCCGCCCATGAGGAGCGCCGCCATGAGTACCCCGACCCGCATGCTGAATCGGAGGAAGCTTCTCTACCGTCTCGGTGAGGGCTGAGAAGGCCGTTGCTCGTACAAGACCGGGTCTTCGAGCCGCAGCTGGTGGGCACTTCCCTGGAGCCAGATGGCCTTGCGACCGAGCTGATACAACTCAGGAAACTCGTCGGGAGGTAGCACAACGGAACGCACGTCTCCTTCCGACGTGATCCGTACTTGCTCCAGGCCCGCGATGAAGTCCCGGTCGGGGTCCATCCGATAGACTCCATCCGACGCAATTCGCTCGTAGCGACCGCCATCGAACCGCCTCTCGATCTCGTCCTTCGTCTCTTCGATCAGGTGATCGAGAATGGCAGTGGCCTCCTCCTCAAGCTGCGCGGGGGACACCCCCGCATAGGCCTTCGCCCACTCAGCTTCGGCGGCTTCGGTGCGTGCGGCCGGGTCCTCGGGGAGTGCGACACGCGCTTCTTCGCTCGCTGATCCTTCACCGGCGGTCGAGGACTCCCGCGCTGGAGTCGCGGAGCCCCCTCCCGCTCCGTGCTCGGAGACGGACGTGGATCGATCCGACGAGGTGGTCGAAACGGGGAGAGGTCTCACGTCTCCCGGCTCGAGGGCCCTCATGCGCCCGATCGCGAGCAGGACCAGTCCTGCGACGAGCAGTCCCATCAAGCTGATGAGACCCGCGCCCCGAAACCGCGCATGGCGACTCACGTTCGTGGCACCCTCACAGCGGAGGCACTGCTGGAGTCTGACAGTCCTCGCAGCTCAACTGCATTGTCGCCTCTCCGCCGACGAACTCCGTCGTGGACTCGGTCGAGGAGCCGCAATCCGACTGAAGCGTCGTCACGAAGCCGGTCGGACTCCCACTTGGCGGAAGCGCCGCCCAGGTCACGGAGTACGAGCAGCCCTTCCCGTCGGAGGGCGCACAGTGCAGTGACGTGCCCACTTCTTCCCACCGACAAACGCCACCAAAGCGGCTCTGGCTCACGACTACTCCCACATGACCCGGATCCAGGTCGAAGGCCAGGCTAGCCGAGGACGCCGGACAGACGTCGCAAATCGTCCCAGGCGTGCCACCGGGAGCGAGACTCCAAGAGATCGCGGGGCTCGCGAGCATCAGTGTCACAAAGGCCAGTCGAACTCGCCTTCGATCGGGCTTGGGCGAAACAACGGCGTCGTGTACGAGACTCTCGTTCCTCATGTCAGCTCCTCGTCTATCTCCGTGTTGATCGTTGGCTACAGTAGGTGGGATTCCTCGACCCGTCTGCGCTTGGCGACGTGTTGAGTATGCGCTGTCTCGACGGATTCGACAGAGTCGAATGCTACCGCTAGGACCGATTCGCTCTCCCTGAACGGAGAGTCCTCTCCGGGGAAGTCGAGGGCTGCGCCCGGAGACCAACACCTCCCAGGCGGTGGGTTGGAAGCCTCGGCGTCGTCCTGCGACGACACGTCACCTCATTCACATTCGGCCTCGCCTGCCACCGACAAGTGCAGTTCCTGCATCGAGCGCTTGAGGCGGAAGACTCCGGCTCTACAGCTCCAAGGGCAACGCCTGCCTGCGAGTCACCTGACGGGTCTTGCCGCTGCGGCGAACCGCCCTTGCCGGTGGAGCGGCGTTCCCGGAACAGGACAGGCTCTTGGATCCGTCTGCGGATTCGATCGCCCAACCGCCGCGCGCGCAGGGAGGCTCCGGACGCACATTCCCTGACTGATGCTACCCTGGGG
>CAYGST010000018.1:13346-21880 GCA_964352415.1 uncultured Planctomycetaceae bacterium
GGACCAGGCGCGGTGAGTCCGTCCAACCAGGGCTTCGAGATTGTCGGGAGCGTGCGATTGCCTCGTGGAGTCTCCACTTCGGTCCGCCTGGTTGCATCACCGAAGCGACCACTCGTCGAGGCCTCCTCGCATCACGAGCTGTTCGTCGACCTTCCTCGCCAGGGTCCCTTTCGCCTGGCACTACCCGAAGCGGGTGTCTACACGGTCTGGGCACTTGCGAGAGGTCTCTTCGGGAGTGCTCCCATCGAGGTCGAGCTCACCGAGGTCGAACCCGTCGAGGAGATCAACATCGAGATTCCAGCACCGGCTTCCATCAGCGGAGTCGTCCTCGACGAATCCGGCGCAGCGGTCTCACGAGCGCAGGTCGTCGCCTTCGTGGATGAACACCGCTTCGGTTCGGTGGACGAGGTCGGTGAGCGCAGCGATCGGAGATGGGGAGTGGCCTCCGCGGTCACATCGGAAGACGGCGCGTTCCGTTTGGAGCCGCTGTCGCCACTCGCTCGCGGCTACGAACTGGACATCACTCCGACCCGGGAGGAGTCGGACGACCTCCCCATGTCTTGGGAGATCTCCAACGTCCGCCCAGGTACCAGGCACCTCGTGGTCGTCCGTCCGTCCCGGGTTCCTTCCATCGCCTCGGCTCGGATCTTCCCCATTGCCACGGGTGGAGAGATCATCGAGATCGACACTCCCTTGGAGCTCCTGCATGTCGGCTCGAGGGGTTCGATATTCACGAGACGACGAGTACACGTGAGCATGGAGCCGAACCGAGGTGGAGCCCGCATCGAGCACCTACGATCCGGAGCACTCTACCGTGTTGCGGTCCTGGACACGGAGCTCGGCGGCCCTGCGTACTCCGAGCCGTTCCAGGCCACTCCGGGTGAGGTGCGAGCATCGATTCCGCTGCCTTCCCGAGCGAGCCTCACGATCGAGCGAGCAGGCTCGAACCAGTGCAACCATCCGAACCACGTCCTCGTTCTCGAGGCACGCTCCGGGGTCGGAGGCGAGAGAGTCGTCGCCCGCCGTGAGGCCGTTCACCAGTGGCCAGTCGAACTACGAATTCCATCAGGTACCTACACGGTCGTCGTGCTCTGCAAGACTTGCGAGACGACAAATCGAGGGGCCGTCGAACTCGGCGCCACAGGTAGCCGAGTCGTCATCCACTCGAGCAAGCGGGACTGACGACTGTCCACGATCTGTGCGAACTGATGCAGAGTCGCCCGTTGCGGCGGCGGCTCGATCAGTCCAGAGCGGTTGGACTCGTTCCGTCCTCGGACTGTACCGACGCGTTCGACGCCGACCGCAGCATCCCCACCGCCGTGATCGTCACGACCGCGACCACCAGCCAGCGCAGCCCGTCGAGCGGCAGCGACTTCACGACGAAGACCGCGAGCAACACGCCCGGCAATCCGCCGAGGGTCAAGCCCAGGCTCGGTCGCAGCGCCACTGCACCGTCCTTCAGGAAGCGCGCGCTCGCCACCGGCATCAGGAACGCGCAGGCGCCCATCATGATCGGGAACGCGGCGCCGGGGTTCATGCCCATCAGGCTGACGAGGACCATGCACGGCGCGTAGAGCCCGACGCCGATCGTCATCAGCGCGCCGAGCGCGGCGATGCCGAAGCAGGCCAGTACCAGCGCGCCTCCATCCAGCCCGAGAGCCTCCGCACCGACGGGCTTGCCCAAGAGCTGGAACCCACCCATGAAGAGCGCCGCCAGGAGCAGTGCGACGCCCATGCCGAGCTGAATCCGTCGGCGACTCAGGCGCGCGACCCAGCCCGCGCCGAGCCACGCGCCGGCGATCGAGGCCAGGATCATGCTGACGAGCGTCGTGGCCTCCACGTCCACGCTCTCGATGAAGAGCAGCCCCATCAGCATGACCGGCAGAGTGTGGCCGGCGTTCATGGTCCCGGGGATGCGCTCGTCCGGGACCATCTTCGTCATGCGGAACCACACCGTCGTCGGCGCGAAGTTGCCGATGCCGAGGGAGTCGAAGAAGTTGGTGACGAACCCGATCAGCCCTTGATGGGGGCTCGGGAGCGTCGCGCTGCCCGGCGCCTGCTGGTTGGCCCTGCGACAGGCGCTCACGAGCACCGCGATGTACGCGAGCGCGAGCAGGACGAGGGCGATGAGCAGGGCGTCTTTCATGGTCGTGTCCGCAGGGTCGCTAGCTCGGCAGCTCGGTGCCGATGCCGCGCTCGCGCGCTGCAGCGAAGACGGCGCTGGCCGCCTGCAGGTCGAGCAGCGCCATGCCCACGGACTTGAAGAAGGTCGTTCCGTACTCACCGCGGTCCGGAGGGTTGCCCGAGGCGATCAGCGCGCCGAGGGTCTCGATCTGGTCCGCTCGCAGAGCGCCGGCGGCGAGGGGCACGCGCAGCTCGCCGGACTCCTCGCACGCGTGCGGCGTGTCCACCCAGACCTTCGCCGTGCGCGCGAAGATCGCGTCCGGGTACTCGCGCACCGTCGCTTCGAAGGAGCCCATCGCGACGCAGTGCTTGCCCTCGAACAGCGCCGGGTCGTCGGGAAGGACGGGAGTGCGCGCGGTGGTCGAGGTCACGAGCACCTGGCACTCCGCCATCAAGGACTCGAGCGAGTCCGCCGCGCGCACGTCCACGTCCGGGAGCTCCGCGGCGAGCTGCGCGCGCAGGCGCTCGACGGAGCTCGGCGTGCGCGAGGACAGGAGCACGCGTCGGATCGGTCGCGCCGCGCAGATGTGGCGCACCTGGTCGAAGGCCTGCACGCCGCAGCCGACCAGGCCGAGGGTCTCCGCGTTCGCAGGCGCGAGGTGCCGCGCGCTGACGCCGGTCACCGCGCCCGTGCGAATCGCCGTCAGCGTCTTGCCGTCCATGATGGACAGGACCTGGCCGGTTCGCCGATCGTTGAGCACCACCAGCCCGTCGATGGCGGGCACCCCGCGCGCGGCGTTCCCGGGGAAGACCGTGACGAGCTTGGTGGCGAGCGCCGTCTCCGTCACGCAGGGCATCAGGAGCTGGATGTTGCCTTCGCCACCGCAGTCGACCTGCATGCGCTCCGGCATGTGGAACGCACCGCGCTCCTGAACGTCTAGCGCCTCCTCGACGGTCGACAGCGCGAGCTCGCACGGCAGGCAAGCCCGCACGTCGGCCGCGCTCAGGAACAGCACTTGGACTCGAGGGCCGCCTCGATCTCCAGGGACGTCGGCGTGACGGACAGGCCGCCGAGGCCGGTGCAGCGCACCTCGCAAGGCATCTGGCGGCCGATCTTGTCCATGGCGTGGATCACCTCGTCGAGGGGGATCACCGCGTTGAAGCCGGCGAGCGCCATGTTCGCGCACGAGACCGCGTTGCTCGCGCCCAGCACGTTGCGCCCGAGGCACGGGACCTCGACGCGCTTGGCCACGGGGTCGCAGATCAGTCCGAGCATGTTCTGCAGCGCCATCGACGACGCGGAGAGCGCCTGCTCGAGCGTCCCCCCCGCCATGCCGACCAGCGCCGCGGCCGCCATGCCCGAGCCCGCGCCGCACTCGGCCTGACAGCCCGCCTTCTCGGCCGCGAAGGTCGAGTGCGTGGCGATGAAGATGCCGATCATGCCCGCCGCGAGCATGCCCTTGGTCATGTCGTCGAGGGAGAGGTCCATCGACTTGCCGGCGCCGAGCACGGAGCCGGGCAGCGCCGCGCAGGCGCCCGCGGTCGGCGCCGCGACGATGACGCCCATCGAGCTCTTCACCTCCATCATGGCGGTGATCTGCAGGACGATCTCGTTCAGCATGCCGAGCTCCAGCAGCGTGCCCGACTTCATCTTGTCCCGGTACGGGCCGCACTGGTAGCCGAGGATGCGGTCGTCGTACTGCGTGCCCGCCAGGCCGATCTGCACCGACTCCTGCAGGAGCAGGACGATGTCGCGCATGCGCTGGAAGGCGTCCTCGCGGCTCAGGTTGCCGCGGACGCACTCGTAGTCGAGCGCGAGCTCCCACAGCGCGAGGCCGCGGCCCTCGTTGTAGGCGAGCATCTCCTCGCAGCTCGTGAACGGCAGCACGGTCCCGGCGTGGCTCGCGACGGGCAGGACCTGCTCCATCTCCAGCCAGCTCGTGATCGGGAGAGCCTCCTCGATGCGCGCGCGCACGTCCGCGTCGAGGAAGCGCTGGGCCCGGATCTCGACGGCGCGCCCCTCGCCGCGCACGTGGACCTCGTTGCCCGCGAACTCCTCCGTCAGTCGCGTTCTGAGCGCCTCGGCTTCGCCATCCACGAGGATCAGCGTCTCGTGGCAGTCCCCCGCGATCGAGACGGGCACGCCGTCGATCTCCAGCACCTCGATCATGCCGCCTCCGATCGAGTCCGCGACGAGCACGTGCGTGCCCCGCGCGTTGGTCAGCGTCAGGCGGTAAATGTTGGGGCTCGTGGTCGGGAAGTCGCGGATCTCGATGCTGAGCTCGATGTCCGACGCCTGCATGGCCGCGACGTAGTCGAGCAGCCGCTCGTCGGTCAGGTCCCAACCCAGCAGCCCGCCGAAGAGTCCCATGTCGGTCCCCTGGCTCTCGTGCGTCGTGGCGAGCGCGCCGCGCGACTCGAACTCGACGAGGACCGTGTCGATGTCCCCCTCCATCAGCGAGAGCGCGAGGCGCCCGATACGCAGGGCCGCCGCGCAGTGGGAGCTCGAAGCCCCCCGCATGATCGGCCCGATCACGTCGTTGAACACACTCGGCTGGCTATCGCTCATGCGGTGCATGTTACCGCGCTGCGGCGGATCGGACCACGGGTCCCGAACGGGCTCACGCCTGACGACTGCCTCGAGTCGAGTACGGTGTCACGAGTACGGTGTCAGGCACACTCCCATCACCGAACGCAGATCGCGCAGCAGGCCCGTTCCGGGCCTGCTGCGCGATCTGCGTTCGGTGATGGGAGTGTGCCTGACACCGTACTCGTGACACCGTACTCGACTCGGGTCGCGCGCTACCGGATCCTCACCTCGGACACCCAGCTGCCGCCGATGATGTTGCCGCCGAGGTCGAGCACGACGGCCGCGAAGGCGAGCGATCCCGGCAGGACGTGGTCGGGGATGTCCACGCGGAAGTCGAGGACGTTGGCGGCCTCCGAACCGTCGTCGAATCGAACGACCGGGCCCGCGACCGTGGTCCAGGTCGAGCCCAAGGCCCCGGCGGCGGCATCGAAGTCGTCCGTCCCCACGATGGCCACGATCGTCGGCGCCAGCGCCGGACCGCGGCGACCGCTGAGCTGGATGTTCAGCTGAGAGGTCGTCGCGCCCGAACCGATCGGCTCGACGCGGGTCACGCTGAGCCCCATCGGCTCGGTCAGGCCGGGGAGGTCGAGCCAGCCCGTGACCATGCCGAAGTAGAGGGAGAGCATCCCCTCGACGACAGGGTCGAGAATGCAGACCGCGTCGATGTCGGTCGTGTCGTCGCCGCCGCCGAGTCGCTCGGTCGTCAGCATCCCGCTCTGGTCGCGCAGCGGGTTGCTGCCAGAGAGCGGGTTGTGGTAGTTGAGCTGGGACCGGCCCTGTCCCGGAATCACCGAGGGTAGGACGACGGTCGAGAAGACCGTGTTCTCTCTCCCGGGGTCCACGGCGATGGCATCCACGTCCTCCTCGGCCAGGAGCCCGAGGTCCGACCAGCTGCGATAGACGAACGGGCCGTCCCACGAGAGCCCGTTCCACCGGAGCACGTAGAGGTCTCCCGGATGTGCCGGCACCGGGTTCAGCAGCGAGTCGATGGCGAATCCGCTGGGGCTCGCGACGTTCAGGTCGTCGGCACTGTCCGTGGTCACCGAGAAGTAGAACTCGGGGGGCCCTTGGATCTCCGGAAACATCGGATCCGGAACCGCGAGCGGTGCGTGGGCGCGAACGCCGAGCGCGAAGTCGAGGGCATCGACGTCATCGCCGCTCATGGAGTCGAACCCCATGGACTCGCGCGTCAGCGTGACGAGGGTCTCGCCGGCCAGGGTCTCGTGGATGCCCTGGCTCTCCTCGAAGTAGTACGCGAAGAGGTCCGAGCCGGAAGAGCGCCCGTTCGCCTTGGCTCTCTGGATCAGGCTCTGCGCGTTGGCGCCATTGGCCCCGTCCTTCACGGAGACGACGACGCCCAACCAGCGGCCCAGGGCGCTCAGATTCGGAGTCCCGCTGAGCGCGCTCGGATCCTGGTTCGGGATGATGTCGGAGCCGGTCGACATGGCATCGATTTCCACGTCTACCGCGAGAGCGCCGAACATCGCCAGGTAGGTGTAGTCCGGGCCCACCGCGAAGCTCGCGCGGCTCCACTCCTTGGGCGGGTTGGAGGGCTGGGAGCCGGGGGCCTTGACCAGCGTTCGGTCCATCGATGAGCGCAGGGAGAGGCCAGCGGCCAGACCGGAGGCGGGGCCTTGTCGAACCTCGGGATCCGTCCAGCCGAAGGCGACAGCGCCGGGAGCGATGAGGAGACCGATGACGGTCAGAAGCGGCTTGTGGTGATTCATGGTCGTTGGATCCGTACTTGGAAGACTTGGGGGAAGAGGATCACGGCAGTTGGGTGCGGGCGGTTGTTCGGTCGGGTGTCACGTGGCGGTCAGTCGCTCGCTTCGGAGAGGCCCCGTGAGACGAAGGCCTCACGAACGCTCGCGAGCAACCGGCGCAGACGCTCCACCTGGGTCGCGTCGAGGGTCTCGGGCATCCACTTCTCGAGCAGCTGGAAGCGCCGCGAGTTCAAGGGCTGCGCTTCGAGCGACTCGACCAGCGCCACGAAGACGGGGTCGGACTCGCCGGTGGAGAGTCCCCAGCTGACGCGGGAGAAGTAGGAGTCGACCTCACTGCCCAGCCGACGAGCTCGCTCAAACTCGTCCTCGGCGCGCAGCGCGAGGAGCATGGACTCCGCAAGCGCGTCGCGTGAGTGGTCCGCGAGCGCGAGCTGGGTGTCGATGGAGCCCTGCAGCTCGGCGCAGAGCGCGGAGCGCCCTCCCACCTCGCCGAGCGGAGCCGTGTCGAGCACCGACTGGGCATCCTCGATCCAGCCCGTGTCGATGAGGAAGCGGATGTAGAGCTCGAACCCCTGGACGTTGTCGGGACGGAGCGTGACGACTTGCCGGTAGTGTTCGCGGGCGTCCTCGCTTCGACCGAGCATCCACGCGGCGCGTGCGGCGTTCAGCTGCAGCGGATGGCTGGTCGGCGCCAGCTCGAGCCCGTCCTCGAGCGCGTCGTAGGCGGCCCGGTAGTCCTGCTTCAGCAGCAGGGCGAGACCCATCAGGCTGGCCGTGTTGGCCGTCCGGCAGCCGATCCGCTCCTCGAGCCAGATGCTCCGCTCCAGCTGCTTCGTCCGGTCACCGATGAACAGCGTCACCAGCTCCTGTGCGGGGACGAACTCGGCCAGGCCGGGGTCGTCGAGCAGGCTCTTCGCCGCACCGATCCTGCGCTCGCGCAGCGCGTGCACCGCGGCGACGTAGCGGTCCAGGCTCTGCGAGGGCTCCGGCAAGCCGGACGTATCGATGTCTCTCGTACCGCCGACCGCGACCCGTTCGCGGTAGCGCTGCGCGAGCGCCTCGGCGTACGGGCTCCCGAGCGACGCGCCGACGCGCTCCATGTCGCTCGCGGCGCCCTCGAGCCGCCCGTGGTCGAAGCGGACCAGCGCACGCACGAGCGTGGCGGGCAGGACCGCGTCGCTGAGCGCCACCGACTCGTCGAGCAGCGCTTCGATCTGCGGACGCCCCTCGGCCAGCGTGAGCTCGCGGGTCTCCGGCCCGGCGATGCCGAGGTTCGGCGGTACGTGCTTCCAGACTTCGCGCAGCGCGAGCTGGCGCTCGGCGCGCCACGTCGAGCGAATCTGAAGGCCGAGCGCGAGAACGATCGCGATGCCGGCGACGGCTGCGCCCGCTCGCCAAGCCGGTGAGCGACGCGCACGCCGCCACGCGCGCGTCAACGGCGACAGGGGCCGCGCCTTCACCGGGCGGTACTCGAGGAAGGCGCGCAGGTCGGCCTCGAGCTCGGACATGGTCGGGTAGCGATCCTTCGGCCGACGCTCCATGCCGCGATCCAGGATCGCCAGGAGGTCGGCGGGCAGGCCCGCGCCCAGTCGTCCCGCCGGCGTGGGCTCGCTCCGGCTCAGCGCGGCGAGGACCTGGGTCGGTGTCCCCGAGTACGGCGGCCGCAGCGTCAGCATCTGGTAGAACGTCGCCGTCAGGCCGTAGACGTCGAGCGCGGGGCTCGGGGGCGTTCGCTCCTCGAGGGCTTCCGGCGCCATGAAGGCGGGCGTCCCCACCAGGCTGCCGTCGCGGGTGATGGTCTCCTTGCTCGATTGCGCCGCGATGCCGAAGTCGAGCAGCACGGGCTCCCCGTTGCGCCGCACGTGGATGTTCGAGGGCTTCACGTCCCGGTGCAGGATGCCCTTGGCGTGCGCGAGCGCCAGGCCGTTCGCGAGCTCCGCCATCCAGCGCACGACGGCGCGCAGGTAGCTCGGCTCACCGATCGACTCCACGCCCAGCGCAGCCGCGATCGCTCGCGTGTCCTTGCTGCTCGTGCCGCCCGGGCTGCGCTCGATCTCCGCGAGCAGCTCGCTGAGCGACAGCCCCTCGACGAACTC
>CAYGST010000019.1:0-21877 GCA_964352415.1 uncultured Planctomycetaceae bacterium
GAGGTTCTCGAAGAAGCGGAGGAGCACGCTCGAGCGATACGGCTCGTCGAGCTCGAGCACGGCGTCGGTCACGGCGCGCAGGATGCGCGCGCGCTCCTCGGCGCCCTGCTGCCTGTCGGCACCCGACCCGAGGTTCGCCGCGCGGCGCGCCTCGCGCTCCGAACGCCGGCCTTCACTGCGCAAGCGGTTCAGCGCCAGGCGCCGCACCACCTTCCGCAGCCAGGCCGCCACCGCCCCTTCGCTCCCGTCCCGCGGCGGACGATCGAGGTACGCGATCCAGGTCTCCTGGACGACGTCCTCGGCCGCCGCCTCGTCGGCGAGCAGCTGCCGCGCGAGCGAGCGCAGCGAAGCGCCGTGTTCACGCAGGAGTTCGGGGGTCAGGTTGGGCACGTCGGGCATGGGCGGAGGCTCCTCCATGGGATGGACACCGCCGAACTCCGATCGTAGGCGAGAAAGCCTGGAGTCTGGGAGTCGGGCGGCCTTCACCAGTCGGAGCCGAAGCGCGCGCGGCGAGTCGGCCAGCGGATGCGGGCGCTCTGGACTGCTGTCCGAGCCCGTCCCGAGCGCTACGCTCTACGACATGAAGGTCCGCGCCGCCCTCTCGCTCCCCACGCTCCTGGTCGCTCTGCCGCTCGCCCTGCAGCTCCCCGCCTGCCGGGCGGTGCAGTCGGTGGCGGACGCGCCCGGCAAGGTCACGAAGGCCCTGCTGCCCGGTCAGCAGGCGCCCAACAAGACCCCGATCTCCGAGCTGCACCCGGAGCTCCTGCGCTGCGCCGACTTCTCGATCGAGCGCCTGCGCGCCGCCACGGAGGCCTTCGAGGAGGCGGCAGGGACGCCCGAGGCCGAGCTGCAGGCAGTCCAGTGGCGCGTGAATCTGACGCGTCAGGTGCTGCAGAGCGCGACGGGCCCCGTGCCGCTCTCCGGCACCCTCGACCTGCTCACGGGCCTGACCGCCTCGGAGCTGGTGTTCGAGAAGCACCTGATCCCGAACGTCTGGGGTGACGCGGGTCAGCCCATGCTGACCGCGATTCAGGCGAGCGAGCAGCAGATCTGGCAAACGCTGAGCAGCTTCTTCACCGCGGCGCAGATCGCCTCCCTGCAGGGCGTGCTCGACTCGTGGACGGAGATGCACCACGACTCCTACGCGACCCTCAACGACGACCTGCCGACCTTCGGCGAGATCGTGCAGGCCCTGGGCGACGAAGACGAAGGTGGCGGCGGTTTCCTCGGCCTCGCGCGCCTCGATCCGCTCGCCGGGCTCGAGCCCATGGCGCGCGAGGTCGCGCTGACGCGTCAGTTCGCGGAGCGCATGCTGTTCTGGTCCGAGCGTCTGCCGACCTTGATCGACGACCAGGTCGAGCTGGGGACCCTCGAGGCCCGGCGGCTGCCGGAAGTCGTTCAAGTCCTCGCCGACGTCGAGCGCGTGTCGCTCGCCGCGGAGACGCTCGCCGCGACGGCCGCCGAACTCCCCGACAAGATCACGGCGGAGCGCGAGGCCGCGCTGCGCCAGGCCTCGGACGAGATCGGCGCGCTGCGCGACGCGACCCTGTCCGAGGTCTCGGCCGAACTCACCTCCCAGCGCGAGGCGACGCTGCGCGACCTCTCGACCGAGATCACCGCGCAGCGCGAAGGACTGGTGAACGACCTGACGACCGCGCGCGAGCCGCTCGAGTCGCTGCTCGGCGAGTCGCGCTCGACCTTCGACGCGGCCCAGGGCATGACGGCCGAGCTCAACGCGCTCGTCGCCGCGGTCGGCGTCTTCCTCGACCGCTTCGAGTCGCCCGAGGAGGAGAGCGACACCCCCGCCGCGACCGAGCCCGCCGCCAGCGCCGAACCGGCCGAGCCCACGCATCCGTTCGACATCACCGAGTACGGCGACACCGCCGTGCGACTCGGCGAGGCCGCGGCCGAGCTGCGCGAGCTCGTGACGACGCTGGACGGCAGCGTGCCCCAGGTCGAGGAGCTCGTCGACGCGGCGGCCAGCCGCGGGGACGCCACCATCGACCACGCCTTCCGCCGGGGCCTACAGCTCGGCCTCGGGCTGATCGCCGCCGCGGCGGCCGCCGTGGTGCTCGTACGGCTCGCGACCCGGCGCGGAGCTCCTCCGGCCCCACGGAGCTGAGAAGCCCGTTTCCGGACATCGAAGGCGAGGCTCCGACGCAAATGCGCCACTTCTCTCGACGGCCTGCGTCGGCCCCCTTGACGGATCGCGGGCGATCGGTGGAAATGGGCGTTCGAATCGCGCCGCTCGCGTCGGCTGCGGTCCGGAGCCCCGGTCTATTGAAGGAAGACTGAAATCGAGGGGCGCCGTCCTCCTGGAGGATCCAGGAGCTTGGAGGAGACTGTTTGCGCGCCACGACCCCACCGCAGGGGTCCGGCGCCTCGCCGCCCGCTCGGGCCAGCTGTACCTCCGTGCTCCAGGGGACCGTCTCGCACGCGGCCGGCCACGCCACCACCGCACCATGACCCGAATCGCCGCGCGGACCTCGTCCGCCCTCGTCGCGCTCTGCGCGCTCGCCCTGCCCTCCGAGGCGCAGACTCGCACCTACACCACGGACGCCGACTTCGACGAGGGCACCCTCGTCAACGTCAACCACGACGCCCCCAACAACGACCAGCTCCAGCTCGGCGCGGAGATGGAAGGCGTCTCGCTGCTCAGCGTCGCCTGCGGCGGTACGGGAACGGTCGTGCGCATCGACACGCGCACCGGTGAGGTGCTCGGCGAGTACCTGACCTCGCCCGAGGGCTACGAGCGCGATCCGTCGCGCGCCACGGTCGACCTGCTCGGCAACACCTGGGTCGGCAACCGTCTCGAGGACGGCGACGGCTCGGGCTCGTTCGGCTCGGTCATGAAGATCGGGACGATCATCGGCGGTACGCGCGTGAACGCGGACGGCACCCCGAACGCGAACGGCGAGTACCTCGCGCCGCCGTACCAGTACAACACCTGCATCGACCGCGACGGCGACGGCCTGATCCGCACCTCGCGCGGCCTCGGCGACGTGCTCGCGTGGCCGAAGGGCACCGACGGGGACGGCGGCGCCGACGCGCGCGTCGAGGACGCGCTCGACGAGTGCGTCATGATCTTCCAGCGCACCAACCCGACGCGCGTGCGCCACCTCTCGATCGACGCCGACAACAACCTGTGGGCCGGCGGCTACCCGAGTTTCCCGACCTCCTTCGATCAACTCGACGGCGAGACCGGGGCCTTCCTGCAGAACCTCGCGGCGGTGCCGCCGGGCTGCGGCGGCTACGCCGGCCTGGTCGACCCCGCGGGGACGCTGTGGTCGACGTCCGAGCTCGAGGGTCAGGTCCTGCGCTGGGACGGCTCCAACCCGGCGACGTGCATCGACGTCCAGAACAACGTCCGCGGGATCGCGGTCGCGAACAGCGGTGAGCTGCTCGCCTCGGGCGGCACCCAGCTCGCGCGCCTGGCCGCCGACGGCTCCGGCGCGGTCGTCGAGACCGTCCGCGGCGCCGCGCAGCTGCACGGCGTCACCGTTCACCCGGACGACGGCTCCATCTGGCTCGCCTCGTCGGGCAACGACCGCGTGATCCGCCTCGACGCGGACGGCAACCTCGTCGCCACGATCGACGTCGACTTCCGCGGCAACCAGGGCGACCAGCCCCGGGGCGTGTCCGTCGACCGCGCCGGCATGGTCTGGGTCGCGAACCAGGGCTCGGACGACGTGATGCGCATCGATCCGGCCACGAACAGCGTCGACCTGCGGGTCGCGCTGCGCGCCGGTGCGCAGCCGTACAACCCGAGCGACATGACCGGCGAGGCGGTGCTCGGCACTCTCCTGACCGAGGGCAACTGGGACGTCGTCACCGACGGCGTCGAGCTCGGCACGCCCTGGTCCTCGGCCAGCTGGAGCGCCCAGACCGCGGGCGGCTCGAGCCTGACCGTGCAGGGCCGCGCGGCGGACGTCGAGGCCGACCTCGCGAGCCAGCCGTGGCAGCCCCTGACGAACGGCGGCAGCTTCGCGCTCTCCGGCCGCTTCCTGGAGACGCGCGTCGACTTCGTGCGCGGCAGCGCCTCCCCCATCCTGTTCGACCTCACGGTCGGCGCCGGCGAGCCGGGCTGCGTGAACCCGAACCGGCGCAACGCAGGCAGCCTGCTGCTGTTCCCCGAGTTCGACAACGTCACCGGGTCGTCGACGATCCTGACCGTGACGAACACCGGGCACTCGACCGGGGGCTCGATCGACGTCGAGTTCGTCTACATCGACGGCGACTCCTGCGAGGAGTTCAACCGCACCGAGACGCTGACGCCCAACGACACGCTGACGCTCCTCACGCGCTTCCACAACCCGAACCAGGAGCGGGGCTACTGCTACGCCTTCGCGAAGGACACGCTGACCGGAGAGCCGATCGTGGCCAACACGCTGACCGGCAGCGTGCTCGTGATCAGCTCTGGAATCTCCGAGAGCGTCGGCACGGGCGGGCAGGGCCCGTTCGAGACGGAGTACATGATCAACGCCGTCGCCTTCCGGGGCATCGGCGCGGAGGGCAGCACGACCGACCTCGATCTGGACGGCATCCGCGACCTCGACGACCAGGAGTACGAAGCGGCGCCCGATCAGATCCTGATCCCGCGCTTCCTCGGCCAGGGCATCGAGGGCTGCGAGGGCCAGGACTGCATCAGCGGACCGAGCTACAACAGCGCGCTCGTTCTTGTGGGGCTCTCCGGCGGCGCGCGCTTCACCACGACCCTCGACTTCCTGATCTACAACGACAACGAGGAGGTCTTCTCCTCCGAGTTCACCTTCGAGTGCTGGGACAAGGTCGACCTGCTGGACATCACCAACCTGTTCAGCCGTGAGTACCTCCAGAACTTCACGAACGACGACCCGAACGAGGTCCTCGGCAGCAACACCCTCGAGTCCGGCTGGATGCGTATCGACGGCGCCGTCGCGAGCTCGTCCTCGACCGACATCGACGACCCCGCGTTCTACGCGGTGCTGATCGAGCGCATCGGCGGCCTGGCCGGCGCCGACCTGCCCTTCGAGGAGTGCACGCAGCCGAACGGCGCGCTGCTGCCGCGCACGCTCAGCGGCGAGTAGCCCGGCGGCCGAGCGCCGAACGCGACGACGCAGGCCGCGCCCCCTCCCGGGGCGCGGCCTGCTCGCGTTCGAGGCGTCCGATGCCCACCGCGACGCGTCGGCTCAGAGCGGCAGCGGGTGATCCCGCAGGTACGCGTCGACGAACGGCGGCACGATGTCGGCGATCGACTCACCGGCTCGCAGCCGGCGGCGCACCTCGGTCGAGGTGATGCTCTTGCCGACCGAGTGGCCGAACTCCGCGCGGAAGCCCGCGGCGCGCAGGCGCGCGAGCTTGGCGTGCTGCCACTCGTCGCAGTCGCTGAGCAGGTGCAGCGCCTGCGGCGGGACGAAGCTGCGCACGCGCTCCGGCGCGTCGATGGCGAAGGGAACGATACGCAGCCGCGCGAGCGCGACCCCCGCGCCGACCAGCGCGCCGCGGATCAGCTCCGCCCGGTACCAGAACGGGTACGGGTTGCTCTCGTCCAGGTTGCGGTGCGGCGCTCCCGGCGCCTGCTCCGCCACGGCGCCCTCCGGATTCGTGATGCCGACGTAGAGCGTTTCGGCGCCCTGCAGCGCGGCGAGGGCGTAGGCCAGGTGCTCGTCGTGGAACGGCTGGAAGCGGCCGTGGATGCAAACGATCGATTCGGTCATGCGAAGGTCCGGGGTCGTGATCCGCGGGGCTGCGCAGCGTAGCCGTTCGAAGCCGAGCGAGGGCCCCGCCTCGTTTCAGTCCTCTTCGACCCGTCGAAGCACCTCGTCGCGGTCGACCTCGTCCTCCTCCCACAGCACGCGGCCCTCCATCCCGCCGGCGACGGTGATCGTCTGCCCGCTGACGTGGCGCGCGGCGAAGGGTGAGGCGAGGTAGCAGGCCGTGCGCGCGATGTCCGCGGCGCGACCGATCTGGCGCAGGGGCATGGTGCGCACGACGCGCTGCGCGACGCCGGGCTCGTCGAGGCTCTTGCGGGCCATCTCGGTCACCGTCCAGCCGGGCTGGATCAGGTTGACGCGCCCCCAGGGATCGAGCTTGACGATCTCGTTCTTGAGCGTGCGGACGAGGCCCACGAGCCCCGCCTTCGCCGTGGCGTAGTCGACGTGGCCGCGCTCGCCGAACTCCCCCGCCGTCGAGCCGGTGAAGAGCAGGCAGGCGCCGTGCCCATCGGCGCGCGGACCGTCGGCGGCGAGCCCGCGCAGGAACTCGCGCGCGGTCCACATGGCGCCGAAGAGGTTCACGTCGAGCGTGTGGCGCACGCGCTCCGGGTCGAGCTCCCACAGCGGGGCGTCCTCGGAGGGCCAGGCCCCGGCGTTGGCGATCGCCACGTCGAGGCGGCCGAAGTGCGCGCGGGCTGCGTCGACGGCGGCCGCGAGCTCGGGCTGCGAGCGCACGTCGGCGCCGACGGCCAGCGCACGCTCGCGCCAGGGCTGAGCTTCCAGCCAGGCGCGCAGGTCGTCGAGCTGGCTGTGGCCGTGCAGGACGACGTTCGCGCCCTCCTCGACGAAGGCCTCCGCCATGGCGCGACCGATGCCGCCGGACGCGCCCGTGATCCAAACCGTCTTGTCCGCGAGCTGCAGGTCCATGGCTGTCTCCTTTCGGGGGGTCGAGGAAGCTACGGGATCGGGCGAGCTGGGACCAGTCGTCGCGCGCGGCTCGCCCCGGGTTGGCTGGCACGCGGAGATTGCCGAGGGAGAACCAACGGGCGGCAGCCCAACGCGTCAGACTCCACCCGCCGCCCCCGCCGGGCGCGGCTCCCCGCGCCGCGAGCTCGCTCCACATGGAACGCACCTCGCTGCGACAGCCCGAGGCGTGCCGCCGCGATCCACGCCAGCCTCCACTGGACCCGCAACTCCCATGAAGCTCGGAATCCTCTCCTGCAGCCCCCGCAACTACAGCACGAGCCGGCTCGTGCAGGCCGCCGAGCAGCGCGGCCACAAGGTGCGCGTACTGAACACCCAGAAGTTCGCCATCGACCTGGAGCGCGGCAACCCCGACCTCTACTACCGCACGAAGCTGCTGAGTCACTACGAAGCAGTGCTGCCCAGAGTCGGCGCATCGATCACGTACTTCGGTACGGCGGTCGTTCGCCAGTTCGAGCAGATGGACGTCTTCTGCGCGAACTCGTCGACCGGCATCTCGAACTCCCGGGACAAGCTTCGCAGCCTGCAGATCCTCAGCCGCCACGAGATCGGCATCCCGAAGACGACCTTCGTCCGCGACAAGGCAGACGTGCTGCCCGCGATCGAGCGCGTCGGCGGCGCGCCAGTCGTCATCAAGCTGATCGAGGGCACGCAGGGCATCGGCGTCCTGCTGGCCGAGTCGGTCAAGGCCGCCGAGGGCATCATCGAGCTCTTGCAGAGCCAGAAGCAGAACGTGCTCGTGCAGAAGTTCGTCGCGGAGAGCAAGGGCCGCGACATCCGGGCCATCGTCGTCGGAGACCGCGTGATCGCCGCGATGCGCCGCGTGGCCCAGGGGCAGGAGTTCCGCAGCAACGTTCACCGCGGCGGCAGAACGGAGATGGTGGAGCTCGACGACGTCTACAAGGAGACGGCTGTGCGGGCCTCGCAGATCACCGGCCTGAAGGTGTCCGGCGTCGACATGCTCGAGGGCAAGGACGGTCCGCAGATCATGGAGGTCAACTCGTCGCCCGGCCTCGAAGGGATCGAGACCTGCACGCAGCTCGACGTCGCCGGCGCCATCGTCGACTACATCGCGGCCCAGGTCGAGTTCGCGGAGATCGACGTGCGCCAGCGCCTGACGGTGAGCCGCGGCTACGACGTCGCGGAGATCCAGGTCCCCGAGGGGTCGGTCTTCGACGGAAAGCAGATTGGAGAGTCCGGGCTCTCCGAGGCGGACATCAACGTGCTCACGCTCTACCGCGGTACGACCGTGATCCCGAACCCGAAGTCCACCCGCGTGCTCGAGGCCGGCGATCGCCTGCTGTGCTACGGGAAGCGGGAGTCGATGCGCCACATGGTCCCCAAGAAGACCCGCAGACGCCGGCGCCCGGTGATGCAGGCCCTCCCCGAACTCAACCCGCAGGAGGCGGACGGGTCGGACTGAGTGCCGGTAGCAGGCTTTCACCGCGTCTGACGCGGTAGCGACGGCCCAACCCCTTTACCGCTCACGCTTCCTGCCCGACAATCGAACGGGGCCTCGAGCCCTCTTCGCAGCTTCCCCGAGACCGAACATTCAGTCCTCTCATGATGCGCACTCTGTCCACCAGCCTGGTCCTCGTCGGCGCGCTCGCCGTCACGGGACTCAGCATGCTGACCGGACCCGACCTCCCGCCCGCCGGCAGCGCCGCGCCGGCGATCGAGGCCGCGTCCTGGTACAACCACATCGGTCGGAACCCCGACCTGAACAGCCTTCGCGGCAAGGCCGTCCTGCTCGAGTTCTGGGCCACCTGGTGAGGCCCCTGCAAGGGGTCTTGGCCCCACCTGCAGGAGCTGCAGGACGAATTCGGTGAAGACGGCCTCGTGGTGCTCGCGGTCAGCGACGAGACCGATGAGCTCGTCGGCGAGTACGTCGAGACCATGGGGATCTCGAGCGTACGCGTCGCCGCTGGCTTCACCGGCGGTGAAGCCTGGGGCGTGCGCGGCTACCCGAGCGCGGTCCTGATCGACCCCGAGGGCAACGTCGCCTGGACCGGGTACCCCTCCGAGGTCACCGGCGGCAAGCTCAAGAAGCTGCTCAAGGACGCCAAGCCCAGCAAGGGCGGCTACCTCGCCTACGAGCTCGGCCGCGAGGTCGCGCCCGCGCTGAACGGCGCGGTCAAGGCCGGCGAGGAGGGCAAGCTCGGCAAGGCGATCTCGGAGGCGAAGGACGTCGCCGCGGACGAATCCCTCGACGCCACCGTGCGTGAGGAAGCCGCCGCGCTGGCGGCCGAGTACGTCGCCTACGGCGAGCTGCTCCAGTCCCAGGCCGAAGCCCTCATCTCGAAGCGCTCGATGGTCCGCGGCGTCGCCGTCTACGGCGACCTCGTCAAGGCCCTCGACGGCACCGAGGTCGGCGCGGCCGTTGGCAAGCGCCTCAGCGAGATCGAGAACGACGAGGAACTCCAGAGCGAGCTCGCCGCCGACGAGGCCTGGGCCAAGGCGATGGAAGCCGTCGAACGACGCGGCGCCAAGAAGGCCAAGCCGAAGTTCGAGTCCATCGTCAAGAAGTACTCGGGCACGAAGGCCGCCGAACGCGCCACAAAGAAGCTGCGCAAGCTCTAGCCCGCATCCCTCACCAGGCTTCGACGCCCTCGGCCCCAGCCGGAGACGAGCTGGAGCCAATTGCGCCGAAGCCTGGTGAGGAATGCGGGCTAGGCAATCGCAGCACGATCACGGGCCGCCCCTTCGCTTTGCGCGGAGGGGCGGCCCGCTGCGTTCCCGAGCGCTACCGCTCGGCCCCTTCTCTGTCCCCTCGAAGGACGACGCGCGCCTGCTGCTCGACGACGCCCACGAACTCCCAGCCGCCGCGCCGCTCTCAGATCCGCACCGGCCACCAGGCGAGGACGTCGAGCGCCCCCGCGAAGTGCGCGATCGGCGGCTCATCCGGCAGCTCGAGCTCGCAGAGCGCGGTCATCGCGCAGTCCTCCAGCTCGACCTCGACGCTCTGCAGCGGCCAGGGCAGGTGGTGGATATCGCCGCGCAGGAGCCCGCGCCGATCGGCGGCGTAGAGGCAGTAGCGCTCGGTCAGGAAGTGCTCGAGGGTGCCCGGCGCGGCCGGCGGCAGCGCTTCGAGCGGCCGATAGCGACCACGGAACGTCGCCGCAGGCGCGCCGCGGTGGGTGCGCACGCTGGTGTAGTCGATCCAGCCGTCCGCGCGCTCGATTCGCATGCGCGCGTCGAAGTACGGCAGCTTGAAGCCGAAGCGCGCGCCGCGCACGGCGAGGCGACTCGCGGCGTCCAGGCTGAAGAACCAGACGCCGGCCTCGTCCCCCGCGCGGACGTAGGTGCGCAGGTTGAGCTCGGGGAAGTTGGCCGTGCCCGGGAACGGCGGGAGCGCGATCGGACGCGTGTCGCGCATCTCGAAGGGGACCACGCCGAGCCAGGCCTTCCCGTCGAACGTCTCCAGCTCCAGCTGCGGCGGAACGAAGCGCCGCAGCTGCTCTGGCTCGACCGGCCAGTGCAGGAAGCACAGGTCGCGCCAGTGCATCGACATCACGGGCCTGCCCCCGGGCAGCGGCCACGGGCGATGCGCGACGTTGGAGAGCAGCTCGCGGCGCAGTCGTCGCTCCACGCTCAGTGCCCTCCGTCGTCGTCGAGCTGCGTGTCGACGTGCACGAAGACGATGCCGACCAGCTCGTGCTCCTCGAGCGCGCGCTGCACGCTCACCGAGATGTCGTGGGCGGCGACCAGCGACTGGCTGGGCGCAACGACGATCTGCACGTCGACCTGGAGCGTGGGCCCGGTGTACTGCGCCAGCAGGCGGCCGACCTCGAGCACGCCGGTGACCCGCGTCGCCGTCGTGCGCAGCTCGGCGAGCACGTCCTCGTCGGGCGCCTCGCCCATGAGGTAGCGCAGGTTCTCGCGCGCGAGCTCGAAGCCGCTGGCCCCGATGTACAGCGCCACGGGGATCGCGAGCGCGCCGTCGGCCCAGGCGAAGCCCTGACGCGCGAGGCCGAAGCCGACCAGCGAGCTCGCGCAGGCGACGAGGTCGTTGCGCGTGTCGACGGCGAGCGCGCGCAGGGCCGGACTGCGCGAGCCCCGCCGGGCGCCACGGATCAGTCCCCAGAGCCCGGCCTTCAGCACGAACTTCCCGCCGAGCACGGCGGCCACCCAGAGGTCCATGCGCGCCTCGTCACCGAGGATCAGCGCGCCGACCGCGCTGCGCAGGACCTCGAAGGCGAGCACGCCCGCGAAGATCGCCGTGACGAGCGCGCCGATCGGCTCCGCGCGCTCGTGGCCGTACGGGTGGTTGTCGTCCCCCGGCCGGCTCGCGACCCAGGCGCTGACGGCCAGGACGAGACCGGCGCCGATGTCGAGCAGCGAGTCGGACCCCTGCGCGAGGACCAGCTGGCTGCCGGTCGTCGACCAGACGACCGCCGCCGCAACGAGGAGCAAGGCGTTCACGGCGAGCGCGCCGGTCACGAGCGCGCGCACGCGACCGTTCGGATGGGCTTCGACAGGGTCGGACATCGCTTCCGCGCAGCATAGCGGCTGTACGCGCGCTATCGTCTGCACATGCGCGAACCCGACGACGAACGTGACCTCACGGAGTAACAGGACCATGCGCGCGCTCCACCTGGGCCCCGCGGCTCACCTCATCGACGTTCCCGAGCCCCTCGCAGCGGAGGGCGAGGCCCTCGTCGCCCTGCGCGTGGCGGGCGTCTGCGACACCGACCTCCAGCTCGCGCGGGGCTACATGGGCTTCACCGGGATCCCCGGTCACGAGTTCGTCGGCGAGGTGCTCGAGTGCTCCGACGCCGCCTGGATCGGCAAGCGCGTGGTCGGCGACATCAACGCGGGCTGCGGCGTGTGCACCGACTGCACCGAGCGCGACGGACACCACTGCTTACAGCGCAGCGTCCTCGGCATCCTCGGGCGCCCCGGTTGCCTGGCTGAGCGCTTCACCCTGCCGGCGCGCAACCTCGTCGCCGTCCCCGACGACGTCCCCGATGAGGTCGCGGTGTTCGCCGAGCCCTTCGCCGCCGGCCTGCACGTGCTCCAGGAAGTCGAGCGAGCCGGCGCCCGAAGGGTCGCCGTGCTCGGCGATGGGAAGCTCGGGTTGCTGACCGCCTTCGCGCTGCGCGGCGCCGGCGTCGAGGTGTGCGTCATCGGACATCACGAGGCGAAGCTCTCCCTTGCCCGCGGCGCGGGCGCGCAGGCCGTGCTCGAAGCCGAGCTCGCCTCCGACTCCGAACCCTTCGACCTCGTCGTCGAGGCCACGGGCAGCCCCGCCGGGCTGCAGCGCGGCCTGCAGCTCCTGAATTCCCGCGGCACGCTGGTGCTCAAGACGACCGTCGCGGCCGCACGCGAGATCGACTTGACTCCGCTGGTCGTGAATGAGCTGCGCCTGGTCGGATCCCGCTGCGGCGACCTCGGCCAGGCGATCGAGCACTTCGCGCGGGGCAACGCCGATCCGCGCGCACTGATCGACGTGCGCTACCCGCTCGAACGGGCGACGGAAGCTCTCGACCATGCCGGCCGACGCGGCGTCCTGAAGGTGCTCGTCACGCCCTGAACGCGGGCGACGCGGGCCCACCGACCCCTTCCGCAACAGACGAGCGAGGGGCCCACCCGCGCAGGGCATGCGGACTCCTCTCGCAAGGCGCGTGAACGGCGCCGGGCGACCGCTCGAGTCGGGTAGACTGTTCGGCCCTCTCGCCACCGCACGACCATGCAATCGACCCCGTCGCCGCGCGTTCTCGCCGGCCTGGCCCTCGCGCTCAGCGCCTGCGCCACCACCGAAGACCCCCCGCCGCTGCTCGTCGAGAACTCCGCCTTCGAGGGCACGGTTCTCTCCGGCCCGCTGCTCGAGAGCGACGGCGGCGAGCTCGCGTTCGACGACTCGTGGCTCGCGCGCATCGAGCTCGGCTGGTACGCGCAGCTGCCCGGCGCGGAGCGACCGATCGACGGGCGGCTCGTCGTTCGGGAGGGCGACGAGGACCTGTTCGTCACGCGCTCGGAGCTGGCGTCGGGCATCGGCGAAGGGCTCCCGAAGGGCTGGCGCCCCGCGACGGCGCCCCTCTGGACGGACGCCTGGGAGCTCGCCCTGCCCGCGGGCAGCACGCTCGTGCTCTCGGCGGAGACGAACGTGGAGGCGGACGCCGCGCCTGGCCACCGCTGGGAGCGCGTCAGCGTGGAGACCTCCCGCAGCCGCACCGGTGGCGAGGATGTGGGCGCCGCGCTGGTCCTCGAGGGCTGGATCGTCCCCCGGATCGACGACGATCAGTCGCTCTCCGAGACCGCCAGCACGGTCGACGCCGAACCGATCTTCGTGCGTGAGCGCGTGCTCCTCGACGAGCCTCCGATCCTCGAAGGGCGTCGCCTCGAGGTGCTGTTCCGCGCCGCGAGCCTGGAGTTCCCCGCCGGCGGCTACCTCCTGCAGCTCGAGCTCGTCCGTCGCCCGGAGGAGTCGATGGCGGCGCCGATCGCCCGCTCGCGCGAGGCGATCGAGGCGTCGACCAAGCGCGCCCAGGAGCGCAGCGCGCGCTTCCAGGAACAGATGATCGTCAGGAGCGAGAGCATGGTCGCCGCGTTGCAGCGTGGCGAGCTGCAACGCCCCGCCGTCGTGTTCATCGCGCAGAGCTCCGGCTCGCGCGTCGCGGAGGAGCTCGCGCTCAGCGCCGAGGCGGAGTCCCTGGGCGAGTTCGTGCGCTACGCGGCCGAGCGCCGCGGCGAGACGCCGCCCAAGAACACGACCGAGCTCGGCTGGCTCGTCGAGCGCCGCGCACTGCTCTGGCTCCTCGAACGCCGCGAGGACGAGGAGCGCGCGATGGAGCCTGAGCTCTACGCCCTCCTGACCCGCGCGGGCGGGGAGCTGTCCACCTACCCGGACCTGTTCCGCGAGCTCGTTCAGTCGAGCCGCAACATGACGGACCTCTGGTCGCACATCGAACAGGAGAACCGCGTGTTCCTCGAGGACGCCCGCCCGGGACCGCGCGTGCGGGCCTTCGATTGGCTCGACGCCCAGGGGCTGGCTCCGGCCGGCTTCGACCCCCTCGCCGAACGGCCGCAACGCCGTGAAGCCCTTGCACGCTACGAAGAGAGCCTCGACGAGGGCACGGAGGAGCAGCAGTGACTCGCGGAGACACGAAACGGGCCCTCGGGCAGTTCCGCTCTGGTATCGGCGCCCTCTTGAGCGTGCGCTGGATTCGCTGGGGCGTGATCCTCGTCGCGCTGCTGTTCGTGCTGCGCGCCGGCATGACGCGGCTTCTCGCGACCGCCGTCGACAAGGCCGTCGAGCCGTATGGCCTCACCTGCAACTGGGATCGCCTCTCGATCGGCTTCCTCGGCGTGAACGGTAGCGTGCGCAACCTCGAGGTGCTGCCGCGCGACGACGCGCAGGCCGAGCCGCTCGTCGACCTCGAGTACGCCGTGTTCGACGTCGACACCTGGGCTCTGTTCAGCGGCAAGCTGCGCATCGTGCGCGCCGAGGTCGACGGCTTCGACGTGCGCCTCGCGCGCGACGAGAAGGGCGATTGGAACCTCGAGGAGTACATCGACCTGAGCGCGCTGCTCGCCGCGAGCAGCGCCCCCGAGGAGGACGAGGAGGAGGACGAGCCCGACGAAGAGGACGACTCCGGCCTCGACCTCTCGCTCCCGATCGAGGTCGCCGCCCTGCGCTTCCAGGCCGCGCGGCTACGCATCGTCGATCAGTATCCCGAGGTGCCCGTCGAGCTCGACCTGCGCCTCAACGCCGCGCTCTCGCGCCTCGGCGACTTCGAGCGGCCCGCCCGCTTCGGCGTCACCGTGACCGGCGGCGACGTGCTCTACGGCGCGAGCCTCGACGGGACCCTGCGCACGACGGCCGATCGCATCGACCTGGAGTTCAAGGCGCTCCTCGGCTCGCTGCAGCCCGCAGAGCTGCGCCCCTACCTCGACGCCATCGGCGTCGAGCCCGCCGCCGAGACGCTGCGGGCGAACGCCAGCGGACGCCTGGCCCTCGAGGTCGTCGGCGCGGCACGCGACGAGCTGGCCCTGGAGCTCGCCCTCCAGCACATCGCGCTCAGCGCTGACGGTCACGAGGAGTTCGCGATCGACGAGCTCTCCGTGAGCGCTGACCGTATTTCCGAGGACCTCATCTCGCTCGAACCGGTGCGCGCGAAGGGAACCCGTGGCGTCGTCGAGCTGCGCGAGGACGGCGCGCTGCTGCTCGGCGGCCTCGCGCTGCTGCCCCACCCGGTCACGCTCGAGCCGGTCGCCTCGGCCGAGCAGCTGGTCGAGGACGCGGGCGCCGCGGCGGACCTCGGCAGCGCGACCCCGGAGCCGACCACAGCGGTACAGCCGGAGCCTGACGGCCCGCTGCTGCGCTTCGGCGGCCTCCAGCTCACGGACGCGGCGCTGACGCTGGTCGACAACGGGACGCTCCCGCCCGCGAAGCTCCGCGCGCTGTGTCGCACCCTCGAGGTCGGCTCCTTGGAGTTCGGGAACGGCGCCTCCGACGCGACCGTGCCCGTGACCGCGCTCCTCTCGGTCGCCGGCATCGCGGACGAGATCGCGATCGAGACCGAGATCGACCTGCGCGGACACGAGCACTCGGTGAAGCTCGCCCTGACCGCGAACGGCGTTGCGCTGAGCGCCATGGACCCGTACCTCGTCGGCACCGGCGTCGAGCGCAGCCTCGAGGGCGGGACCTTCCGCGTCACGACGGAGCTGCGCACGACGATCGCGGACGACGGCGTGCTGCACGCCGAGCTCGACGTCGACGACCTCCTGCTCCTAGGCGAGGAGCCCCTCTTCGGCGTTCAGAAGCTCGCGCTGCGTGACGCCTACTTCGACCCGGCGACCCAGCGGCTGCGCCTCGGCGCCCTCGAGGTCGGTGGACTCGCCACGGATCTCGAGCTCGAAGCCATCGGCGTCCTCGACGTCCTTGGCCTGCGGATCGGTGTCCCGACGGACGCGGGCCCCGCTGCGGAGCCCGACGCCGCCGCCGCGCCGGGCGCGGCCGAGGCCAAGCGCCAGCACCCGCTCGCGAACTGGTTCGACTTCCCGAGCCTGCGCGCCGCCCTGCCTCCAATCGAGATCGGGCGCGTCGCGATGACGCGCACGGACGTCGTGTTCCGGGATCGGACGACCGAGCCCCCGACGCGCTTCGCCTTCGACGAGCTCGGCTTCGAGCTGACGGACCTCGTCCTCGCGCTGCCAGCCGGCGCGAAGGCCACGCCCGCCAACCTGAAGGCGCGCGTCGCCATCGATGGACTGATCGACGAGCTCACGTTCGACGGCAGCGTCCTGATCCAGCCGGGCGACCTCGACCTGAACGCGCGCGTCGAGATCGCAGCGCGCGGCGTGAACGGCGCGCCGCTGCGTCCGTATCTGGAGCCGCTCGGCGTGACCCCGGCGCTCGAAGGCGGCGAGGCACACCTCACGTTCGGCGCGAGGCTGCGCGAGGTGGAGGGCGGCGTGTGGAGCGCTGACGCCACCGTCGAATCCATGCAGCTCTCCGACGCCGACGGCGTCTGGGTCGGGCTCGAGCGCCTGGAGCTGCGCGAGCTCGTCGCGGGCCGCGGTCGGCTCGACCTCTCGAGCCTCGCGATCGAGGGTCCGTTCGCCCGCGTCGAGCGCGAGGCGGAGGGTGCGTTGCACCTCGCCGGCCTGCGCATCGCCGCCCCAGCAAGCGCGCCGGTAGACACAGCTGGTCCTGCTCCGCGCGCCGGGGAGAACGCCGACTCCGGCTCACCGTTCACGCTGCCGGAGCTGCCCCCCATCGAGGTCGGCGAGCTGCGCGTGGATCGCGTTCGCCTCCAGCTCGAGGACGCCGCCTTCGATCCGCCGCTCGAATTCGAGCTCGAGCTCGATGTCCTGCTCGAGCGCTTGAACACGCTCGGTCAACCAATGGGCGTCGACGTGACGGCGTCGATCCCCGGCCTGATCGCGGCGCTCGAGTTCGACTCGGAGATGCAGCTGGTGGACCAGGAGCTCAGCGTCGAAGGACGCTTCGGAGCTCGAGAGTTCGACCCCGAGCCGATCGCTTCGCTGCTGCCGCCCGGACTCGAGCTGGAGACCAAGAGCGCCAGGCTCGACGGCGCACTGGCGATCCGGGCCAGCGCAGCGCCGGACGGCGGCTTCGCCGGACGGATCGAGATCAGCGAAGTTCGCTGGGGCGAGCCGACGAGCGAGAGCTGGTTCGAGCTCGACAGCGCGGTCTTCGAAGGAAACCGGCTCGACCCGCTCGCGAAGCTCTACGAGTTCGGGGAGCTGCAGGTGCGCGGCGCACGCGTCCGAGCAAGGCGCGACGAGAGCGGCGCGATCGAAGCTCTTGGTGTGCGAGTCGCGATGGGCGCCTCGCCCACGCCCGCCGATCCGCCGCCGCTCACGGACGTCGCTAGCATCGAGGCCTCGGCTTCGGCGACGAAGTCCGCTGCGACCGAGGGCGCAGGGCCTGCGGCGCCCGCCGAGGAGCCGCCCCCGGCGGTGGACGAGCCCGCCCCCGCGCGCAAGCTCGTCGCTCCGCCGACGATTCGCCTCGCCAAGGGCATGAGCCTCGAGCTGGAGCGCTTCGAGTTCATCGACGAGCTGCTGGACGCGGACCTGCCGTTGATCGCGGGCGGCGTCCGCCTCGACGTCGGTGCCGGCGAGCTGATCAACCCCGACCCCGTCGACCTGCCTCCCACGAGCTGGGGCGTCGAGGGCAACCTCGACGGGCTCGTCGAGCGCTGGACGCTGACCGGCGAATCGGCTCCGTTCCTGCCAGAGCCCACCCACGCCCTCACCTTCGACGCGCGCGGCGTCCGCATGCAAGGCGTCATCGAACGCGTCCCCGCCCTCCAGGGCCTCGCCGTCGGCGAAGTCGAGAACGGGCAGCTGCAGGCGAAGCTGGAGACCGTGCTCTTCCTGCAGCGCGGGCGCCCCTACGAGCTCGGCTTCGAGCGGCCGTTCGGCGGCCAGCTGCACGTCTCGGAGGCCTACCTGCGCGACGAGGTCGATGGCGCCATCCTGCTCGGGGTCGATGAGGTCCACGTGCAGGCCAAGCGCATCCTCCCCGACGGGAGCCTGGTGCACCTGGAGCTGCTCGAGGTGGACACGCCGCGCATGGAGCTCCGCCGCGACGAAGCCGGCGTGCACGTGGGCGGGCTGTTCGTGCCCCTCGCGGCAGGGCCGGAGTCGGCCGAGGGAGGCGCCGCGACGGACGGGGCCGCTCCGCAGGACACTCCGGTCGCCGCCGCCCAGCCCGCGGCCGAAGCGCCGGTCTCCGAGGGCTCGTCGAGCGGCGACGAGGCTCCGCAGCGGATCCCCGAGATCCGCATCGATCAGCTGTTCATCGGTGGGCTCGACGTCCACCTGGCGGACAGCGCGATCGAGCCTCCGCTCGACGTTCGCTTCGCCGACTTCGACCTGGAGGTGCGGCGCTTCACGACGCGCGCGCTGACCGAGCGGCGGGTCATCTCCTACCGCAGCTTCGTCGCCCCCGGTGGCGAGCCTGGCGAACCGGTCCTGTTCGAGGACGTCGCGACCAGCGGTCGCCTGGCCTTCTTCCCCAAGCTCGAGGGCTGGGGCCGAACGCAGGTGAACGGCCTCGACCTGACGCAGCTCTCGGGCTACGCCAGCGCGCAGGACATCGAGGTCCGCGAGGGCCTGCTCGACGTCACGACCCGCACCGATGCAGACGGCGAGCGCGTCAAGGTCGGGCTGTCGATGCTCTTCCACGACCTCTCCGTGAGAGAGACGTCGGGCGGACCGATCCAGCGCATCCTGAAGCTCCCGATGAGCCTCGAGAACGCGCTCTTCCTCACGCGCAGCCCCGACGGGACGCACCGCATCAGCGTCGACATCGGACTGTCGCCCGACGGCATCTCACTGGCCGAGCTGGCCACTCAGGCCACCGGCGCCATCGCCGTGTTCTTCGCCTCCGCGCTGGCTGGCGCCCCAGTGCGGCTGCTCACCTCGGTCGCCCCGATGCAGGGCTCCGAGCGCGACGTGAAGCCCATCGAGGTGGTCGAGATCCCGTTCCGCGCGGGTCGAACCCGCTTCGGCGACGACGTCCGCGATGAGCTGAAGCGCATCGCTCGCCGACTCTCCGATCGCGACGACCTCGAGGCCATCGTGACCTACGTCGCCGGCGACGCGGACGTCTCAGAGGCCGAGGAGCTCGCGAATCCCAGCGCAAGTGAGTGCCTCGAGCTGATCGCGCAGCTCCGGCGACGACGCTCCGAACTGTGGCGCTCGATCGGCGAGCGCAAGCTCGAGGCCCGCGCGCTGTTCGCGATCGGCTCCCCCGAGGCCCCGAGCCTCGTCGAGGAGCTGCGCGTGATGGAGCGCAAGCTCGCCGAGGTCGAGAAGGCGCTCGATCGCGTCCTCGCCGTGCTCGACAGCGACTCACCGCGGCAACGCGAGCGCCGCACGGCGAAGGTCGTGCGCGAGCTCGGCGAGCTCCGCATGCAAGAGGCAGAGCGCGCGCTCAAGGCGCCGCTGCGCGTCTATCGGCACGATCAGCTCGAGTTCAAGCCCATTCGGGTGCGTACGCTGGCCGAGGGCAGCCAGAGTCTCCTGCGCATCGAATTGCGACTGCGCTGATCCCCCAAGTCCACCTCACCCCAGGAGCCCCCATGGCATTCGCCCACAGTGTCTTCTTCCAGCTCGCGGACGCGTCGCCCGCTCGGGTCTCCCAGCTCGTCGCCGCCTGTCGTGAGGACCTCGCCGGCCACGACGGCGAGCTGTCCTTCTTCGCGGGCGGTCGCGCCAAGGGCTACGAGCGCGCGGTCAATGAGCTCGACTTCCACGTCGCGCTGCTCGTGACCTTCGCCGACCGTGCATCGCACGACGCCTACCAGGTGTCGTCGCGCCACGAGGACTTCATCGAGCGCTGCAGCGGCAACTGGGCCTCGGTCCGGGTGTTCGACGCCGAAGACTGAAGCTCGGCGCGACAGGCGCCGCTAGTGGGCTGGATCCGAAGTCCGCGGGCACCAGCACACTAGAGCTCGATGCGCGAGTCGGCGCTCAGCCGCTCGAGCCCACGGCGGCCGCGATCCGTCTCCCGGGTGAGCAGCTCGAACGCGTTCCCGTCCGGGTCCGCGAAGTAGAACGAGAGAACGTCGCCATGGTCGACCGCGTCCTCCGGTCGCAGGCGGCTCCCGCTCGGGCCGCGGAGCTCGACCTGCAAGAGGTTCGCGGCGAAGGCCAGGAACTCGTCCCCATCCACGCGAAAGGCCACGACGCGGTTCGGCTCGCTCGGAACCCTGGACGTGAACAGGGCGAGGCCCGTGTCCCCACCGTCGCCGCTGATGACGAGCGGCCCGTACGGGTCCTCCGAGCGCTCGAGCTCCGCGAAGCCCAGGGCGCGCGCGTACCAGTCGGCGGCGCGTTCGCGATCGGAGACGAGAAGATGGACGTGGTCCAGTCGGAGCGTGGTGCGGCGGGTCATGGCGTTGCGTTCGTGGGTGGGCGCCCGTGCTACCAAATCGGGCGCGGCGACCGAAGCCTGGTCGCTCGCTTCGGAGCGCCCGCGGGGCCTCCAGCGGCGATCGGATCCGCCGCTGGCACCCGCACCTAAGCCCCCAGAAGGGAGGCGTTTGCATCGGCGAGACGGGCCCCAGAGCAGTCCGCCCCTGATTCCACTGAACATTGTAAGCCCGGCGCCGGTCCACACAGTCCAACCCCGCGGCCCCGCCCGGTTCCAGGGATGGCCGCACTGACAACTCGTAGGAGATCCCCCATGCAACGAAGGCTTCCGGTTCCGGCCCTTCTGACCCTCGCCTGCTTCAGCCTGTCCGCCATCGCATCGGCGCAGGACCAGGTGAACGCCGCTCAGGCCCAGCTCGACGCGAAGGCGCTGCTCGAGGCCAACCCCGCGCTCCGGTACGACCCGACGTCGATCCTGGTTCGCTTCCGCGAGGACATGAACGAGGCGCAGCGCGTCGATCTTCGCCAGATGGTCGGGCTCGGAACCCGCAAGCGCTTCACTACGGTCGAGGGCCTCGAGCTGATCGATACGCGCATCCAAGTCGAGCTCGCCGTCCAGCTGCTCGAGCCCTACGTCGAGTTCGCGGAGCCGAACTGGGTCCAGCGCAAGACACAGACCCCGAACGACCCCTTCTTCTACCTGCAGTGGGGCTGCAACAACACGGGACAGACGATCCAGGGCGACGTCGGCGTCGCCGACGCGGACATCGACGCGGTCGAGGCCTGGGACATCAAGACGAACGCCTCGAGCTTCGTCGTGGCCGACATCGACACGGGCGTCGACTGGGACCACCCCGACCTCGCCGCCAACATCTGGAGCAACCCCGGTGAGATTCCGGGCAACGGGCAGGACGACGACGGCAACGGCTACGTCGACGACGTGCGCGGCTGGGACTTCTACTCGAACGACTCGAACCCCGACGACTCGGACGGTCACGGCTCGCACACGTCGGGCACGGTCGGCGCCGTCGGCAACAACGGGACCGGCGTCACCGGCGTCGCGTGGAGCTGCAAGATCGTTCCGCTGCGCTTCCTCGGCCCGCAAGGCGGCTACACGTCGGACAGCATCGCCGCCGTCGAGTACTGCACCACGAACGGCATCAAGGCCTCGAACAACAGCTGGGGCGGCGGCGGCTACTCGTCGGCGCTCTACAGCGCGATCAACGCCTCGAAGTCGATCGGCCACGTGTTCGTCGCCGCTGCCGGCAACGACGGCACCAACAACGACTCGATCCCCCACTACCCGTCGAACTACAACCTCGACAACATCGTCTCGGTCGCCGCGACGGACAACCAGGGTGGACTGGCGAACGAGCCGACGTGGGGCTCGAACTACGGTTCGACGAGCGTCGACCTGGGCGCGCCCGGCGTGAACATCGCGTCGACCTGGTCCGCCGGTGGCTACGTCTGGTCGAGCGGCACCTCGATGGCGACGCCCCACGTGACCGGCGTGGTCGTCCTGCTCTACGACCAGAATCCCGGCTGGAGCTACTCCCAGGTGATCGACCGCCTCTACGCCACGGTGACACCGAACTCGAGCCTGAGCGGAAAGTGCACCACGGGCGGTGACCTGAACGCCTACGCCGCGCTGAATGGCGGCGGCGGTGGAGGTGGCGACACCACCCCGCCCGCAACCCCGGGCGGCCTCGGCGCCACGGCGGGCGATGGCACCGTCGGCCTCGACTGGTCGAACGTGGGCGACAGCGACCTCGCGGGATACCGGGTGTACCGCTCGACCACGAGCGGCTCGGGCTTCTCCGACATCTCGGGCCTGATCTCGCAGAGCG
>CAYGST010000020.1:0-21135 GCA_964352415.1 uncultured Planctomycetaceae bacterium
GCGGAGAGGAGCCCGATCCGGCTCCGGGCTGTGGGGGGGCATCGGTTCGGTCGGGGCCAGCGGCGACTCGACGGCGGTCGTCCGCCTGAGCGCCCCGTTGTGGGCACCGCTGCCACCCGGGCCTCCGGGCCGATGAGGACCGGCGTCCCGGTGGCTTCGCCCTGACTCGACGGACGTTGGCTTCGGACGGCTCGTCACCGCGTCGATCGGCGCGCAGGAGGGACGTTCGCTTCCGGACTTCTGCGGGTCGGTCGCTTCACGGCACCGCGAACTGCAGACCGGCTTCACCGCCGTTCGCTCGACCTCGGCGTCTGAAGTCCTGCGGGTGCGAATTCTAAGCAGCACGGGGGTTCTTGACAGTCTTTCCGGACCCTCCATAGACTCTGCGCGCCTTTTCGGGCGGAATGGCGCGACTGCCCTTCCTCCCCCCACCTCTGGAGACCGTTCAACGGCCTCCTGAAGGGCCACTCGGGCCTGTCCCGGCCCGTAGAACCCGGCTCACTCCGTCCTCGCCAGCGCGTCCTGCGGCGCGCTTGCGCGCGAGCCCCACTGCCCCACATGTACTTCGACTACCTCAACGTCCTCCTCTTCTCGTCGGTGGGGTTCTTCTTCGTCTTCATCAACGTGGCGGTCGGGTCGTTGATCCGCCCCAAGCGTCCGACGACGGAGGGCCTCGAGGTCTACGAGTGCGGTGAGGAGGTGGTCGGGGAGACGTGGATCAAGTTCGACATCCGCTACTACACGGTGGCGCTGGTCTACGTCGTGTTCGCCGTCGAAATCGCCTTCCTGTTCCCGTGGGCGATCGTCCTCGAGGACGCCTTCAACGGCACCGGAGTGGCGGAGGGCAGCGGCGTCGGCCTGTTCGCCCTGGTCGAGGGGGTCCTGTTCATCACGGTCCTGTTCCTCGGCCTCGCCTACGTCTGGGCCAAGGGGGATCTGGACTGGGTGCTGGCCTGGCAGGAGAACGTCTTCGACCCGAGCGCCCCGACGGAGCGCGAGCCCAAGCCGCGCAAGGTCTCGGAGATCCAGGCGGAGGCCGAAGAGGAAGAGGCCGGCGAGGCCGAGTCGGACGACACGACCGACGGCGACGAAGAGGCGGCTTAGAGCCCCCGAAACCGATCACGCCGGCCCATTTCGGTCGGCGAGCAGACTGCGAAACACACCATGCCCATCCTGCAGAACGCCTTCGAGGAGAACCTGTTGACCACCAAGGTCGACTGGCTACTCAACTGGGCCAAGCTCAACAGCGTCTGGCCGATGACCTTCGGCCTCGCGTGCTGCGCCATCGAGATGATGGCCGTCGGCGCGGCGCACCACGACCTCGATCGCTTCGGCGCCGGCGCGTTCCGCGCCACGCCGCGCCAGGCGGACCTGATGATCGTGGCGGGCACGGTCAACTTCAAGATGGCCGAGCGCATCAAGCGGCTCTACGACCAGATGCCCAACCCGAAGTACGTCATCGCGATGGGCGCCTGCGCGACCGGCGGCGGCCCCTACTTCAAGTACGGCTACACCGTCGTGAAGGGCGTCGATCGCGTCGTCCCCGTCGACGTCTACATCGCTGGATGTCCGCCGCGGCCGGAGGCCCTGCTCGAGGGTCTGATGGCGCTGCAGCGCAAGATCCGTCGCACCGCCGTCATCCGCAAGCCGGCCATCACGGCCTGAGGCCGAGACGCACATGGACTTCCAGGGCATCTACGACTGCCTCAAGGCCGGCAATGCGCCGGGCATGCTCGGGGCTGATGAGCCGCGCGAGCCGAACCCCGAGGTGAAGAAGGACAAGGGTCGCTACGGCGAGCCGTTCCTCCTCCTCGAGGCGAGTGAGGTCTGTCCATTCATGGCGCACTGCCGCGACGACGAGCGCCTGGGCTTCGAGCTCCTCGCGGATCTCAGCGCCGCCGATCCGAGCATCGACTCCGAGGAGCTGTGGGTGCTCTATCAGCTGCTCTCCGTCAAGCATCACCACCGCCTGATGGTGAAGGTGAAGATCCCGAAGGCGGACGCAAAGATCGACACCGTGTCCGGGATCTATCGCGCCGCGCAATGGCACGAGCGCGAGTGCGCCGAGATGTTCGGGATCACGTTCAACGGTCACCCGGACCCCCGCAACATGTTGCTGCCCGACGACTGGGAGGGCCACCCGCTCCGGAAGGACTACGAGTTCCCCGAGGAGTACCACGGCATCTCCTGCGTGTAAGCGCGCCGAAGACGCTCCGCCCCCCCAACTCGCGCCTCACGACCCCGCCCAGCTTCCAACGACGCATGTCGACCTCTCCCCAATCCAACACCTTCTTCCCCGAGCCGCGCGTCCTGGCGTCCGGGCAGAAGGAGTTCATGATGGACGTTGCGACGTCCGACCTCGAGGTCCACATGGGCCCGCAGCACCCCGCGACGCACGGGGTGATGCAGGTCAAGATCCGGACCGACGGGGAGATGGTCGTGGCGGCTCAGCCGCACCTCGGCTTCCTGCACCGGTGCGCGGAGAAGATCGGCGAGAACGTCGAGTGGCTGCAGTACCTGCCGTACACCGACCGCTACGACTACCTGGCGGCGATGAACAACAACCTCGGGTACTCGATGGCGGTCGAGGCTCTGCTCGAGGTCGAGATCCCGAAGCGTGCGCAGCTCATTCGGATGATCTGCGTCGAACTCAACCGCATTGCGAGCCACCTGGTCGCCTTCGGCACCTACGGGATCGACCTCGGTGCGTTCACGCCGTTCTTGTACGCCTTCCGCGAGCGCGAGTGGCTGCTCCAGATCTTCGAGAAGATCTGCGGCGCGCGCCTGACCTACAGCTACCTGCGCATCGGCGGCGTCTTCAACGACGCGCCTCCGGGCTGGCTGACGGAGGTCGGGCACTTCTGCGACGTCTTCGGCGGCAAGTGGCAGGAGTACTACGACCTCCTGCTGATGAACCAGATCTTCATCAAGCGAACGGCGGACGTCGGCGTGATCACGCCGGAGCAGGCGCTCGACTTCGGCCTGACCGGGCCGATGATTCGTGGCTCGGGCATCGACTTCGACATGCGTCGAGACATGCCCTACCTGCTGTACAAGCAAGCCTTCGACGACGGCGCTTACGAGATCGTCGTCGGCTCGGGTGAGGCCGGCACGCTCGGCGACTGCTGGGACCGCTCCTACGTGCGCGTGAAGGAGATGATGGAGTCCATCGGCATCGTGCGCTGGTGCCTCGGCTGCATCGAAGAGGGCCCCGTCCTAGGCAAGATCGGCAAGTCTCTCAAGGTTCCGCCGGGTGAGGCCTACGTGGCCATCGAAAACCCGCGCGGCGAGCTCGGACACTACATCCTCTCCGACGGTGGCAAGGGCGGGAGCCGCGTGCGGGTGCGCGGCCCGTCGTTCTGCAACCTGGCCATCCTCGAAGACATCATGCCCGGAACCTTCCTGGCGGACTCGGTGGCGATCATCGGTTCGACCGACGTCGTGATCGGGGAGACGGACCGCTAGACATGCTCAACATGATCCCCACGGAAGCTGCCTCCGTGCCCCTCGTCCAAGAGGGCACGGTCGGCGGGAACCTCGTGCTGCACTGGCTCGCCGGCGTCGCCCCTGAGGGGCTGCCGACCTGGCTGCTCCCTCTTGTCACGGCCCACGTCAGCGTCGGCATCGTGATCGGCATCATCTCGCTGATCGCGATGACCTCGGTGTGGCTGGAGCGCAAGGTCTCCGGTCACATTCAGTGCCGCTACGGGCCTATGTACGCGGGTGGCTGGCATGGCTGGGCGCAGACCATCGCGGACGGCATCAAGTTGCTGACGAAGGAGGACATGATCCCCCTCGGCGCGGACAGGCCGCTGTTCATGATCGCCCCGGCCCTGGTGCTCGGCGCCATCTTCGGCGCTTTCGTCGCGATGCCGCTCTCGCCGGACTTCTACTTCGCTGACCTCAACCTCGGCCTGTTCTTCATCCTCGGCATGACCGCGCTGACCACCATCGGCGTCGTGATGTCCGGCTGGGCGTCGAACTCGAAGTGGTCGCTCTACGGCTCGATGCGTGAGGCGGCCCAGGTGGTCGCGTACGAGATCCCCTTCGGGCTCTCGTTGCTCGTTCCGCTGATCGTGGCGGGGACGTTCAACCTGCGCGAGGCGAGCGCCGGCCAGGCCGACTACTTCGGCATGGGCTGGTACATCTTCAAGAACCCGTTCATGGTCCCGGCGTCGATCATCTTCTTCATCGCGATGCTCGCGGAGACGAAGCGCGCGCCGTTCGATCTGCCGGAGGCCGAGTCAGAGCTGGTCGCCGGCTTCCTGACGGAGTACTCGGGCATCCGCTGGTCGTTCTTCTTCATGGAGGAGTACGCCGCGATGTTCCTGATGTGCCTCGTCGGCTCGGTGTTCTTCTTCGGAGGCTTCGAGAGCCCCTTCACCCACTTCGCGGGTGAGTGGTTCGGCAAGGGCACGTTCGTCTACAACGCGGTCGCAGCGCTGACGCTGATCACCAAGTCCATGATGGGGGTGCTCCTCATGATGTGGATCCGCTGGACCCTACCCCGCGTCCGGATCGACCAGGTCATGACGATGGGCTACAAATACCTCACGCCGCTCGCGCTTCTGTGCGTGCTCGGCGCCGCAGTCTGGGGGGCGATCTTCTAATGGTTCAGGCAACCGAGTCGACCAAGAACACGGGCGTCGGCGACTACTTCAAGAACATCTGGGACGCCCTCGCGAGCACGGTCGCGGGGATGAAGATCACCGGTCGGTACTTCTTCCAGAAGCCGATCACGATCCAGTACCCGGATGAGGTCATGCCGATCCCCGATCGCTATCGGGGCATCCACTACCTCGAGCAGGACAAGTGCATCGAGTGCCACGCTTGCGAGCGCGCGTGCCCGATCGACTGCATCGAGATGGAGGCGGTTCGCCACGGCAAGGAGCTCGAGTGGATCAGCTTCACGGTGGACTACCAGAAGTGCATGTTCTGCGAGCTGTGCGTCTACCCCTGCCCCGCGGACTGCATCCATATGGGTACGGAGTTCGCCTTCGTCACCGAGGACCGCAGCGAACTCGACCTCGACCTCCTCTCCTACCAGGGCATGTCGCGGGACGCGCGCATCCGCATGAAGGAGGCGGCCATCAAGAAGGCCGAGAAGGAGGCCGCCAAAAAGGCCAAGGCCGAAGCCAAGGCGAAGGCCGAGGCGGAGAAGGCTGCCGACGGCGGCGCCGAGAAGGGCGAGGACGGGGCGAAGAGCGCCGAAGCGCCCACGGACACCGAGCCCAAGGCGGACGACGCCGGCGAGGAGTCCACCGATGGATGACAAGCTGCAGAAGGCCTTCTACGGGCTGATGGGGCTGTTCCTCCTGGCCATGATGGGCTGGGGGGCGTCGAGCGCTGGAGCCGAGGGCCTCGCCTTCGGCGTGGCTGCCGCGCTCACAATCGGCGGGTCGCTGATGTGCTTGTGGGAGCGCTCCGTCGTGCGGAGCGCTTTCGCGCTGATGGCGACCTTCGGTGGCTGCGCGTTCCTCTACATCCTGCTCGGGGCCGACTTCGTCGGCATGGCGCAGATCCTCATCTACGTCGGCGGCATCCTCGCGCTGCTGCTCTTCGGCGTGATGCTCTCGCCCCCCGACATGAACGAGCGCAAGCTCGGCCGCATCGGCTTCGGCCTGGCCACGATTGGCCTGGGCATCGCCTGGGTCGGTGGCAAGGTCGCGACGACCGCCGCGTGGGCCGCCCTGCCGGCCGACGAGCTGCCGCCGCCGCGGACTCGGGCGGAGGACATCGGCATCGCGTTCGTCGCGCCGGACCAGTACGTGGTCGCGTTCGAGCTCGCTGCCGTACTGCTGACCGTCGCGCTCGTCGCCGCGGTCTACATCGCACGCCGCAAGATGTCCGACTTCACCCCTGAGACCGACGGAACGGAGGGCGCCTGATGGGCCTCGGAGCCTACATCGCCGTCTCCGCGGCGGTCTTCGCGCTCGGCATCATCACGATCGCCGCGCGCCGCAACATCCTCTACGTGCTGTTCGGGATCGAGATGATCCTGAACGCCGCGAACATCAACTTCGTGGCCTTCAACCGCTTCAACGGGGACGGAATGGACGGCCGGATGTTCGCGATCTTCGTGATCATCCTCGCGGCCGCCGAAGCCGCCGTGGCGCTCGCCATCGTGCTGAACGTGTACCACCTGTTCAGCAGCACGAAACCCTCCGACGTGGACCTGCTCCGCGAGTAGCCCGGATCTTCAGCGCTCCATGGACCTCCACTTCCACCCGGACACCGACTTCAAGCTGCTGCTTGCGGTGCCGTTGATCCCGCTCGTCGGGTACCTCATCCAAATCTTCTTCGGGAAGAAGCTCCCGCGTCAGGGGGACTGGCTGCTGACCACGGGCATGTTCGTGACCATGTGCATCACGGTGTACATGTTCGCGAAGGCCCTCAGCGCCACGATGGGCGGCGGACACGGCGACGGCGGCGATCAGGCCGCCGTCGGCTTCTGGCAGCACTCGGTCGATCACGACTTCTCGTGGAGCTGGCTCTTCCAGCGCTCCGAGGCGCCCGACTCGCCGCTCAACCTGACGGTCGGCATCCTCTACGACGGCATCGGCGCCGCCATGCTGGCGGTGGTCGGCGTGGTCTCCTTCTTCGTGCACCTCTTCTCGATGGGGTACATGAAGGGCGACAGCCGCTATCACATCTTCTTCGCGAACATCAGCCTGTTCACGGTGGCGATGCTCAGCCTGGTGCTGAGCGACAACATCCTGTTCCTGTTCGTGTTCTGGGAGGTGATGGGCCTGATGAGCTACCTGCTCATCGGTCACTTCAGCCACGACCCGAACAGCCACCGGATCACCCAGGCGGCCGCGGCCTGCAAGAAGGCGTTCCTCACGACCCGAGTCGGCGACTGCTGCCTACTGATCGGGTTCATGATGTTCTTCTACCACTACCAGACCTTCGGCTTCCACGAGCTGTGGGAGGCCACGACGACCGACGTCGCGGTGAACGGCTGGCAGAACTGGCACCACACGGCGGGCCTGTTCCTGTTCGGCGGCACGGTCGGCAAGTCGGCCCAGTTCCCGCTGCACATCTGGCTGCCGGACGCGATGGAGGGCCCGACGCCCGTCAGCGCGATGATCCACGCGGCGACCATGGTCGCGGCCGGCGTGTTCCTGCTGGGCCGCCTGTACCCGATGATGTCGCCCGAGGTCCTGACGATCGTGACCTTCGTCGGCGCCTTCACGGCGATCTTCGCGGCGACGATCGGCATGACGGTCTTCGACATCAAGGGCGTCCTCGCCTACTCGACGATCAGCCAGCTCGGCTTCATGGTCGCGGCGATCGGCACGGGCGGCCTCGGCCTCGTCGCGGGCCTGTTCCACATGGTCACGCACGCCTTCTTCAAGGCCTGCCTGTTCCTGTCGGCCGGCTCCGTGATCCACGGCTGCCACCACGAGCAGGACATGCGGAAGATGGGCGGGCTTCGAAAGAAGATGCCCGTGACCTTCATCTGCATGCTGGTCTGCACGCTCGCGATCGCCGGTATCCCGGCTTTCTCGGGCTTCTACTCGAAGGACAAGATCGTCCAGTCGACGGTCATGGCGAACGATCTCTACCCTTCGTGGGCGACCTCGTTCGCGGGCATCGCGCTCCCGCTCGCGGCCTCGATCACGGCGTTCTACATGTTCCGCCTGATCTTCATGACCTTCTTCGGCAAGCCGAAGGACGAGCACGTGTACGACCACGCGCACGAGTCGCCGCTGCCGATGACGATCTCGCTCAGCGCGCTCGCCTTCCTCGGCATGTTCGGCGGCCAGTTCTGGCTCGCGAACATGGACATCATGGGCGCCGACGGGACCTGGTTCGAATACCTGGTGGGCATCCAGCACCACGACTACTCGAGCTACGCCGGGCTCTACCCGGGCATCGAGCTCCAGAACACGTACGTGGGGCTGAGCGCGGACACCATCAACGACACGGCGCACCACGCGCACTCGACGGCCGTGACGATGTCCCTGATCGTCGCGAGCCTCGGCATCGCGATGGCGATGGTCATCTACCTGTTCCACCTGATCAACCCGGGCAAGATCGCCGAGACGTTCGCGCCGATCTACCGGACGATCGTGAACAAGTACTACATCGACGAGTTCGCGAACAAGACGGTCATCCGCCTGTCGATGGTCCTGGCCTACGTCCTCAAGTGGTTCGACGAGTGGATCGTCGACCAGGTCGTCCTGACCGTCGGCCGCCTGAACAAGGGGCTCGGCTTCGTCTCCGCCTGGTTCGACAAGACCTTCGTCGACGGCCTCGTCAACCTCGTCGGTGCGCTGTCGAACTTCTTCGGAGCGGCCCTGCGTCTGATCCAGACCGGCCGCATCCAGCAGTACGTTTCCTTCGCCGTGGCCGGTGGCCTGTTCGCCGCCGCCTGGCTGATCCTCAACTGATCCCCGCCCTCAGCACCCTCCGTTCCAAGAGATGGACCACATTCTCTCTCTGATCACCTTCATCCCGCTCATCGGGATGGGGGTCATCTGCTGCCTGCCGAAGAACGCTATCGGCTTGATCAAGGGCGTCAGCCTGGTCGCGACGGGGATCCCGCTGATCCTCGCGACCCAGCTGTGGTTCGGGTACGACCCGGCGAGCTACGACCCTGCGTCCGGAGTGGAGGGCGAGTACGCCCATTACTTCACGCTCCCCTGGATCGACATGATCGGGGCCAACTACACGGTCGGCGTGGACGGCATCAGCCTCCCGCTCGTGTGGTTGACCTCGCTCCTGCTGTTCCTCGGCGTGCCGGCCTCGTTCGGCATCCAGAAGTCACAGAAGGCCTACTACGCGCTGCTGCTCCTCCTCGAGGTCGGCATCTTCGGCGTGTTCATCAGCCTCGACTACTTCCTGTTCTACGTGTTCTGGGAGGTGATGCTGCTGCCGATGTACTTCCTCATCGGCATCTGGGGGGGTCCGCGCCGCGAGTACGCTGCGATCAAGTTCTTCCTCTACACGCTGGCCGGCTCGGTCCTGATGCTGATCGCGGTCATCGCGTTGCGTCTGGACAGCGGGACCTTCTCGATCCCGGAGATGGTGGGGCTGGCGCATGACGGAATGCTCACCGGCGCCAACCTGCCGGCGGCCGGTGCGCTGCTCGGCATGGAGTTCCACACCTGGGCCTTCTGGTTCCTCTTCGTGGGCTTCGCGATCAAGATCCCCGTGTTCCCGTTCCACACCTGGCTGCCCGACGCGCACGTCCAGGCGCCGACGCCGATCTCGGTCATCCTGGCCGGCATCCTGCTCAAGCTCGGTGGCTACGGCCTGATGCGAGCCTGCTTCCCGATCTTGCCGGGGGCGTTCGTCGAGAACGCCTACTTCCTCGGCGCGCTCGGCGCGGTCAGCATCGTCTACGGCTCCTTCGTCGCGCTCGGCCAGACGGACTTCAAGCGGATGGTCGCCTACAGCTCCGTCAGCCACATGGGCTACGTGCTGCTCGGCACCGGCGCCCTGACGGTCTGGGGCACGGACGGCGCCGCGATGCAGATGTTCGCGCACGGTACGTCCTCTGCCGCGATGTTCATGGTCGTCGGCGTGATCTACGACCGGGCCCACCACCGCGATCTCAACGGCTTCGGCGGCCTCTCGCAGCCGATGCCCGTGTACTGGGGTCTGACGACGTTCTGCTTCTTCGCTGCGCTGGGCCTGCCGACGATGTCGGGCTTCATCGCGGAGGCGCTCACGCTCGTCGGGGCCTTCCAGTCCGAGGACACGCGCTTCCAGGCGCTCGTCCTCTTCTCGGTGATCGGCATCGTGATCACGGCGGCCTTCCTGCTCTGGGCCATCCAGCGCGTGTTCCTCGGGCCGCTCAACGAGAAGTACAAGGACTACCAGGACATGAACTTCCGCGAGATCTTCTGCATGGCTCCGCTGCTGTTCCTGTGCCTGCTGTTCGGGGTCTTCCCGCACCTGATCCTCGACGTGATGGAGCCGAGCATCTCGCACCTGGTCGACCTCCTCTCCGCCGGCGGCCAGTAGGAGCAACCCAGTGGAAATCTACTCCCAAGGGATGGCCGCGCTGGCGCCGGAGCTCGTGCTCACGGCGACCGCGCTGATCGTCCTCGTCGCCGACCTCCTCACGAAGGGGCGCGACTCCAAGCGCATGGGGTACCTGACGCTGGCCGGCCTCGCGGTCGTCGGCGGCATGCTGGCCATGCGCATCGACCAGCCCGAGCAGACCGTGTTCGGCATGGTCGAGATCGACGCCTTCGGGACGTTTTTCAAGCTCTTCACGGTGGCGTCGGTGGCCATCGTCACGACCTTCGTGATGAGCGACCGGAACGAGCGCAAGCACAACGTCGGGGAGTACTACTTCCTGCTGTTGGGGGCCTCGATCGGCATCTTCTTCATGGTCAGCACGAACAACCTGCTGTTGCTCATGCTGGGTCTGGAGCTGCTCAGCCTCGCCAGCTACTCGCTGGCCGGCTTCCACAAGGGCGAGCGCAAGTCGGCCGAGGCGTCGATGAAGTACATCGTCTTCGGCGGGCTCTCCGCCGGCCTGATGGTCTACGGCATCTCGCTGCTCTACGGCATCACGGGCACGCTCGACATGAGCATCATGGCCACCCAGGCGGGTGACGCGATGCCCTACGGCCTGGTGCGCCAGCTCGACGTCAGCGCCGTCCCTGTGGCCGTGGCGATGGTGCTCATCCTCGCCGGCTTCGCCTACAAGATGTCGGTCGTCCCGTTCCACTTCTGGACGCCGGACGTCTACGAGGGCTCGCCGACTCCCGTCACGACCTTCCTGGCCGTCGCCTCGAAGGCCGCGGGCGTCGCCGCCCTGCTGCGCTTCATCGGCGCGCTGTTCATGACCGAGGGCGCTCAGCCCGTCGTCGAGTGGTACGGCACGAAGATCGGGCTCCTGCTCGCCATCCTCGCTGCGGTCACCATGACCCTCGGCAACCTCTCGGCGCTCCGACAGCAGAGCCTCAAGCGCATGCTGGCCTACTCGTCGATCGCCCACGCGGGCTACATCCTCATCGGTGTGGCGACGATGACGGCGGAGGGCTTCGAGGCGTCCATGTACTACATGGCGGCCTACTACTTCATGAACCTCGGCGCCTTCGGCGTGCTGCTCCACTTCGAGAGCGCCGTGGGCAGCGACCGCATCGAGGACCTCTCCGGCTACGGCTGGAAGTCGCCCATGATCTCGATCGTGATGGTGGCTTTCCTCGTCAGCCTGACGGGCCTGCCGCCGACGATCGGCTTCTACGGGAAGTACCTGCTGTTCAAGGCGGGCATCAACGGGGGCCTCGAGTGGCTCGTGTTCGTCGCCGCGCTGAACAGCGTCGTCAGCCTCTTCTACTACTTCAGCGTGGCCAAGGCCCTCTTCCTGAAGGACCCGTCGGACAAGCCCAAGCTGGCCCAGCCGGTCTTCGCCGGGCTGCTCGCCGGACTCGGCCTGCTCACGATCTGGTTCGGCCTGCAGCCGGAGTCGATCGAGCTCTTGGTCGCGCGCTGCGCGCTGTTCTAGGCCGGCGGCCCGGAAACGAAGAGCGGCGCCGCCCGGGAGTCCCCAGGCGGCGCCGCTCTCGTTGCGAGGTCGTACTCTCGGATCGCGGAGACGCAATCCGCAGGGAACTGGCGCCGAATAGAGACGCCCACCGTGCGTCATGGGGGCATCGCGACCCGCGCACCACTAGATTGACCATGACCGAACTCGACTCCTCTTCACGGAACTGGGCCCTGTCCGCACACCTCGTCGGGATGTTCGCCGGCTGGGTGATCCCCTTCGGGAACATCTTCGGCCCGCTCATCATCTGGCTCGTGAAGAAGGACGAGGACCGCTTCGTCGCCCATCACGCGGTGGAAGCGGTGAACTTCCAGATCACGGTCATGCTCTACGCCGTGCTGTTCGTGATCCTGGCGCTCGCCCTTGTAGGCATCCCGCTGTTGATCGCCCTGCCGATCTACCAGCTCGTCTGCGGCATCCTCGCGACCATCGCTGCCTCGAAGGGGGAGTGGTACCGCTACCCCGCGACCTGGCGCCCGATGTCGGTGTGAACGAAAGGCGGGCGGCCCAGGGGGCCGCCCGCCTTTCGCAGAGCTCGCTGCCGGCCAGGCCTCGTCAGGCCTTCGTGCCTCGCATCCACAGCGCGCCGGCCTCGTGGTAGCCCTGGAGCGTCGCGAAGTCCGGGTAGTCGCTGCTCGACGTGAAGCGCTCCTCGTTCGGCGGCCGGCGGTCGACGACCTGCTGCGAGGCGACGTCGCCGAAGCCGGCCGCCTCGAACAGCGCGGTCCACTCCTCCGGTGTATGGCTGCGCATCGGGAGGCCGACGCCGTCGCTCCAGCCGCTGGTGCCCGGGCGTCCGGTCCAGAGGTCCATCACGATGTGGGCCCTGCCGCCGGGCTTGAGCACGCGGTGGAGCTCTCCGAGTGCCTTCTCCAGATCGGGCGCGTAATAGAGGGCCTCCATGGAGAAGGCGAGGTCGAACTTCGCGTCGGAGAAGTCGAGCGCCTCGAAGTGGCCGACCTCGTAGCGCGCGCGGATCGTGTAGCTGTGCAGCTCCTCCGCCTTGGCGACCATCGCCTTCGACGCGTCGACGCCGATCGCCTGCACGCCGGCGTGGGTCTTCGCGAGGATGCGCGTCGCCCAGCCCGTGCCGCAGCCGAGGTCGAGGATCTGGAAGCCGGGGCGGATGTCGAGCTGGGCGATGACCTGCTCGACCACGTCGCCGTGGCCGCGTTCCATCGTCTCGCCGCGTCCCTCGGCGGCCCAGTCGTCGAAGGTGCTGGCGATCTTGTCGTGACTCATGCTTGGAGTTCCTTGGCTTCTGAAGGGGTCTCGTGCGCGGCGGCGCACTTGGCGACGATGTCGTCGAGATGCGTGAAGACGACCTCCCAGTCGTAGTTCTCCTCGACGAAGCGGCGCGCCTGCTGGCCGAGCTCGCGGGCGCGCGCGGCGTCGGAGAGGAGGCCGCAGACGTCGTCGGCGAAGGCCGTGGCGTCGTCGGCGACGAGGTAGTCGCGGCCGTGTTCGCCCGCGACGCCCTGGGTCGCGGAGGTCGTGCCGACGACGGGGAGCCCGCAGGCCATCGCCTCGAGCACCTTGTTCTGAATGCCGCGCGCGATGCGCAGCGGCGCAACGGCGACTGCGCCCTTGTGGACCCAGTCGAGCACGCTGTCGACGAACCCTGTCACCTCGACGCCATCGAGCTTCTCGAGCGCGAGGATCTCGGGGCTGGGGTTCGAACCGATGATCGTGAAGCGCGCCTCGGGGTGCCGCTCGCGAATGCGCGGCAGGATGTCGTTCGCGAACCAGACGCAGCCGTCGACGTTCGGGTAGTAGTTCATCACCCCGGTGAACACGAGGTGCCCGGGCTCGGCCTTGTCCGGCGCGGGGTGGAACTGCTCGAGGTCCACGCCGTTGCGCAAGACGGTCGTGCTCGCGCCGGGGATGCGGTCCTGGAAGATCTGCTCCTCGAGCGGCGTGCACAGCACGTTCTCGGTGAACGCGTGGGCGATGCGTTTCTCGTACTCGAGCAAGGTGCGGTACTCGCGCGCGTAGACCCAGCTCATCGGGAAGCGCGTGCGCTCCGCGTACTGACGCCACTTGTCGGAGTCGAGCTCGCCGAGGTGATTGACGCGCGGGAGGCGTGCGTGCGGCTCGAGGAAGGCGCTCATCGAAGACGAGTAGGCGTAGGCCATGTCCGCCCAGCCCGCGAGCTCGTCGACCTTCGCCTGCAGCGACCTCGAGCCGTAGACGCCGAGCGTCAGCGGCTTGCTCGTGAGGAACAGCGGCAGGGAGGCCAGCTTCTTGCGCCGCTCGTCGTGGCGGATCGGGATCGTCTCGATGCCCTTCGCGCAGAGCTCGGCCGCGGCCTGGACGTCACGCTCGTCGTGGGCGAACGCCACGCAGCGCACCTCGTGCTCGCGCTGGAAGCGCTCGACGAGCCGCCAGGTCGTGATCTTGTCGCCGCGATTCGGGGGGTACGGGACCCGCTGGGAGAGGAAGAGGATCTTCAAGGCGCAGGGATTGTGCGCTCTCGATCGCTCCCGGCAAGCCCTACGCGCGTTCGATCCGGGCGCGCATGTCGAGGATGCAGCTGCCCTCGCCGCGGTAGCCTGCGAGGAACGGATTGAGGTCCAGCTCGACGATCTCGGGCAGGTCGGTCAGGAGCTGAGACACGCGCAGGAGCGCCTCCGCCAGCTGCGCCTTGTCGACGGGCGGCTTGCCGCGCGCGCCCTCGAAGAGCGCCTTGCCGTGGACGGCTTCGATCATCTCCTCGGCGATCGAGGGCGTGAGCGGATGCATGCGGAACACGACGTCCTTCAGGATCTCCACGTGGATCCCGCCGAGGCCGAAGGCCAGCATGCGGCCGAGCAGCGGATCGCTGGCGACCCCGATGAAGGTCTCGACGCCGTTCGAGCGCATGGCCTGCAGCAGCACGCGCATGTTCGGATCCTGCGCGCCGAAGAGCTCCTCGAGCCGGTCGTAGCCGTCGAGGACCTCCTCGCGGTTGCGCAGGTCGAGCAGCACGCCGCCGCGGTCGGACTTGTGCAGGACCTCGTCCGAGAGGACCTTCATCACCAGCGGGAAGCCGACCTTGCGGACGGCCTTCAGCGCCTCCTCACGGCTGACGACGATCGCCGAGGGAACGATCGGGATTCCGTAGGCGGTCATCAGCGCGTGCAGCTCGTCGCCGCGCAGGGTCTCGCGTCCGTCGGCGAGGGCCGCCTCGAGGACCTTGCGCGCCTTCGGACGCTGGACGCGGAACGAGACCGGCGCGTCGTTCGGGCGGTCGCGCAGCTGGCGCAGCCGGTGCAGGCCGGAGAGCACACGCGCGGCCTCCTCCGGGAAGCGGTAGTTCGGTACGCGCGCGTCCGCGAGCACCTCCAGCGCCGCCGAGGACTCGGGTAGCCCCGGCAGGCAAGCGAGCAGCGGCTTCTCGCTCTCGCGCGCGTGGCGCGCAAACACCTCGGCGACGGCCGCGGCGTCGATCATGATCGGCGCGACGAAGATCCCGAGGGCCATGTCGACGCGCTTGTCGGCGAGCACGGCGTTCAGCGCGCGATCGAAGCTCTCCGCGTCGGCGCTCGCGATCAGGTCGACGGGATTCGCCGTCGAGGCCTCGGGCGGCAGGAAGCGTTCGAGCTTGCGCTGCGTCGCCGCGGTGAGGTCGCACAGCTCGAGCCCCTCGGCGATGCAGGCGTCCGTGGCGAGGATGCCCGGCCCCCCGGCGTTCGTGACGATCGCGACGCGCTTGCCCTCGGGGAGGCGCCCGGTCTGGATCCCGCCCGCCAGCGCGAACAGGTCCTTCATCGACTCGACGCGCAAGACGCCGCACTGCTCGAGCACCGAGTCCACCGCGACCTCGGAGCCCGCGAGGGAGCCCGTGTGTGAGATGGCCGCGCGCGCCCCGCGGTCGCTGCGCCCCGACTTGACCACGAGCACCGGCTTCTCGCGCGATACGCGTCGCGCGACGCGCATGAACTCATTGGGCTCGCCGAAGGCCTCGATGTACATCAGGATCTGCTTCGTCGCCGGGTCGCGCTCCCAGTACTCGAGCAGGTCGACGGGCGAGACGTCGGCGCGGTTGCCGAGGCTCGCGAACATGCTCACGCCGAGGCCGAGGGACTGCGCGTCGTTGAGAATGACGGCGCCGAGCGCGCCCGACTGCGAGAGGAAGGCCGCCTCGCCGCGCCGCGGCTCGGCGTTCGCGAACGAGGCGTTCATGCAGACGTCCTCGGCCGTGTTGAGCACGCCCATGCAGTTCGGTCCGATCAGGCGCATGCCGTACTGCGCGCAGACCTCGAGCAGCGCCTCCTGGCGCTCCACGCCCTCTCCGCCGACCTCGGAGAAGCCGGCGGTGATGCAGACGAGCGCCTTCACGCCCTTCTCGCCGCAGTCGCGCGCGGCATCCAGCACGCGCGGCGCCGGGACGACGATCAACGCGAGGTCGACGGGCCCGGGGATGGCCGAGACCTGCGGGTGGCAGTGCATCGAGCGAACGACGGTCGCGCTCGGATTGACCGGGTAGACGGGCCCGGTGAAGCCACCGCGAACGAGGTTGCGGACGATCTCGTGGCCGATCGTGTTGGGGCGCCGCCCCGCGCCGACGACGGCGACGCTGCGGGGACGGAAGACGGCGTCGAGCGATGTGTCCTTCGGCTTCTTGCGCGGCATGGCGCCCAGGGTACGCGCGGGGGCATTGGCCTCGCTAGCGGCGCACGCAGAGCATCGTGGTGAATCGCGTTGGAGCCGTAGACCCCTCGCGAGCTCAGCGGTGGCGGCCGACGAACGTGTGCCAGCGGCCGCGTTGCAGCGGCTCCTCGATGACGAGCCCCGCCGCCTCGATCGCAGCGACGGTGGGCTCGCGATGGTGGTCGGGGCAGCCGCTGAACGCGAACCAGCCGTCCTCGACCAGTCGACCCGCGAGCTCCAGCGCGTGCGCCTGGATCACGTCCGAGTAGATGTTGGCGAGCACGACATCGAACTCGGTTTCACCGCCTGTCAGGCATTCGAACCCGCCCGTGCGAAAGCTGCAGGCGGCTGCAACACCGTTGTCGTCCGCGAGCTCCTCGCTGCTCGGCTTGGAGTTGGGGTCGATGTCGAAGCCGATCGCGCTTTCGGCGCCGAGCATCGTGGCCGCGACCGAGAGGATCCCGCTGCCCGTGCCGGCGTCCAGGACGCGCTCGCCGCCCTGGATACGCCACGTGAGCACGCGCAGGCAGGTGCGCGTCGTCGCGTGACGACCGGAGCCGAACGAACCGCCTGGCTGAATGGTGAGTCGCAGTTCACCGGGCCCCACCTCGCGCGGGTCCCACGGCGGAAGCAGGCACAGCGGCGCGACGCGGAACGGCTTCCAGCTCTTGCGCCAGGAGGTCGCGTAGTCCTCTGGCGGGAGCTGCTTGAAGCTCGGCGCGAGCCCCTCGAGCTCGGGCGCCTCGGTCAGAGTCGCCAGCGCCGCGAGGCGCTCGGTGAGCTCAGCGCGCAGCGCCGGCGTGTCCTCCGTTCGCGAGAGGAAGACTCGCACGTAGTCGAACCCAGCCGGCGCCTCGTCGACGCCGAGGTTGGGCCTGCCGAAGGCGGCCGTAGTGCAGGGGCCGAACATCAGATGCTCGGCGACGAGTTCGTGCCAGCCGTCGGGGACGAGGACGCGGACTTCGGTCCAGGCGGGGGGGGTGCTCAAAAGGGGAGGTCCTTCACGTCGACGTCGATGGGGTCGTGTGCGTCGTCGCGCTCGTGCGTCGGTTCGAAGCGCTCGATCGTTCGCTCGGGCCCAGGGGTCACGGCGAGCGGCGCCGCCCCGTCCTCCAGGCCCATGTGCACGAGCGCCTGGTGAACACAGCGCTCGGTGTCGCCGCGCACGAGGCGCGCGAGCCCGGGTGATTCCTCACCGAGCGCACCGATCGGCAGCTCCTTCAGGAAGCCGCGGTGGCGCGCGTCGACGATGCGGTGATCGAGCACGTAGACGCAGCCGCGGTCCTCGACGCGGCGCATCAGGCGACCGAAGCCCTGGCGGAACTTCGCCAGCGCGCGCGGCATGTAGATCTGCCGGCGCTGCTCCGCCGTTCCGAGGGCGGCGCACTGCGCGTGGTGGTAGCGATCGGGGACGCCGTAGGGCAGGCGCACGATCACGAGGTGCTCGAGCGTCTCGCCGGGAAAGTCCGCGCCGTACCAGAAGGTGTCGACGCCGAGCAAGACGGAGTCGACGCGACGGCGGAACAGATCGCTCAGCTCCTCCTTCGTGACGCCGGGCATGTTCTGGTACCAGAAGCCGATGTTGCGCGCGCGGAAGTGTCCCTCGAGTCGCGCGCCGACCCGGCGCACATCGTCGGAGTTGGTGAACAGCACCAGCATGCGGCCGCCGGTGCGCTCGCCGAGGTCGGCGACGAAGTCGCGCACGTAGCCGAGGAAGGCCTCCTTGTCGCGCGAGACGCTCGGCGCGTCGCGGGGTACGGCGACCAGCACGCGCGAGTAGTCGAAGGCTTCCGGCGCGCGGAACGTGCGCAGCGTGCAGAGTCGGTCGGGGTCGTCCTCGACGCTCTCGACCGCACGATCCAGCCCGAGATAGGCCGTGGAGGCCTCGAATCCGCCCTTCAGCACCGTTGTGGCCGAGAGGAACGCGGCCGTCGCGAGCTGCGGATAGTAGAAGCGGCCGAGGAACTCGTTCGGCAGCAGCACGCGCGCCGTGAGCTCGAACTCGCCCCGCTGGCCGACCTCGACGTCGTGGAACGTTCGACCGCTGAAGGCCGGCTTGCCTTCCTGCAGCGGGAGCCACGCGGTCAGCCCGTCGAGGAACTCCGTCAGGTCGGTCCGCGCGAGGTCGAGCGCGCGACGCAGTCTGCCGAGCCGGCCGGTGCCGAGCTTCTCCAGGCGGCCAGCGAGCTGCGCGAGGCGCTCGTCGAGCTCGGAGCCCTTCTTGTAGAACGCCAGCCGCCGCTGGATCAGGCGCGCGCCGCGCTCGCCCTCGACGAATTCGCGCAGGAGCGAGTGGTCCTCGCGGTCGTCGCGCTCGCGGCTGCGCTGCTCGCGCCAGGTGTCGAACGCGATGACCTCCGTCGATAGCTCGGAGTGCGCCTTGCAGAGGTCCGCGTGCAGCGAGCGACACTCCGACAGCGTCACCCAGCTCGGCGTGCCCGTGACGATGCGCTTCGCGATGCGCGTGAAGAGCGTGCGCTGGCGCGGCTGCTGCGGATCGTAGAGGCGATCGAGCCAGCTTCCGATCTGCGAGACGCCGATCGAGTGGCTCCAGGCGGCGTGGGCCTGATCGTGCAGGTGCTCGCACTCGTCGAAGATCAGGTGGCGGAAGAACTCCTGGCGCGCCAGGACGAAGCTGTGGTTCGTGACGACGAGGTGGCTGCGCTCGGCGCGCCAGCGCGCGACCTCGGCGGCGCACGTACGCTTGTCGCGCTTGTCGCGGCAACACGAAGTTCGCGCGCGCACCTGTCGCACGAGCTCGCCGAGCGCGGCGCGGTAGGTCTCGTTGTGACCGAACTCGAGCGGCGAGCGCCGGGGCAGCCTGTCGAGGTCACCGGAGGGATCGGCGAGGGCGTAGGCGAGCAGCTGGCAGTACGCCAACCAGTGCTCGCCGGAGGCCTCGTAGGCCGGGACGTGGAGCTTCAGCGTGCGCCAGCAGAGGTAGTTCTCGCGACCCTTCAGCAGCGCGACCTTCGCGCCCTCGGGCGCGCCGGCGCGCCGCAGCAGCTCGAGCGCGCGCGGGACCTCGCGATCGTAGGCCTGCTCCTGCAGCGCGCGCGTGTAGGTCGCGACGCCGACGCGCACGCCGTGGCGATGCGCCCAGAGCAGCGACGGGATCAGGTAGGCGAGAGTCTTGCCCGTCCCGGTCGGTGCGTGCACGAGCAGCAGCTGGGTCTCGGCCTCTCCCGAGTGCCCGAAGTTGCGCGCGACCTCGAGGGCGACGTCGTGCTGGCTCTCGCGGAAGGCTGCCGGCGTCGCCTGCCCGCGCTCCTCGGCGAGAGTCGCTGGCAAGTGCTCGCGGAAGATGGCGTCGAGGCGCGTTGCGTCCTCGGCGTCCCAGGGCATGGCGCGCTCGCCCGAGGCGGGCAGCGGCTCGCCGGCGTCCCACTGCTTGCCGGCGACCGACCAGCTGGGCTTGGCGTCGTCCAGGACGAGGCCGAGGTAGTCGGCCTCGAAGGCGTCGGTGTGGAAGCGCGGCGGGGTCAGCGGCCCGACCGTCTCGTCCAGCCAGACGTCGGCCCAGTGCAGGAGCTGGAGAATCTGGGCGATGCCGGCGGCCCCGACGGGCTCGGTGACGAACAGCCGCGACCAGGCGGTGGCGAGTCCGGCCGAGAGGGCGTGCAGCGCTTCCTGGGACAGACCGAGGAAGCGCCGCGTCAGCTCGGAGAGGGCGCGGCGCACGTGGCCGGGCCGGTGGGCCTGGGCCGGCAGCGGAGCGTCGTCCCCGAGCAGGTCGAGCAACAGCGCCTCCGGGTCCCGCGCGAGGCGGCCGGGGAGCAGCAGCGCCGCGATCTCGACGAGCCCGACGACCCGCGGGGGCCGCGCGCCGGCCCCGAGGGCCGCGTGCCAGGCGCGGAAGGCCCGGGCGTCCGCGCAGACCACCAGGCGGTCACCGAGATGGTCCAGGAGCGACTCCCAGGCCTCCGAGGGGGTGTCCCCGGACTCCAGGGCGGCGCGAGCATCCGCCAGTTCGTCCATCGGTACGAAGTCGCAAAGCGAGGCGAGGGCGGGCTCGGTCGATTCGGCAGGGGGCTGGCACCAGCCGTCGTACGGCTCGGGAACGCCCGCGCCGACCGCCTGGGTGCGCAGGCGCAGGAGGGTGTCCGTGGCCGGGTCGGAGCCGGTCGACCAGGCGCTCGCGAAGACCACCCCGTCGAGCTCGGACTCCCACGGAGCCGCTTCCTGTCGCGGTTCGACCCGCCCATCGTCAACGTTCTCCGTCATGGCTCGATCGACCCGCGATCCGCCATTAGACCCGAGTGGAAGGCCGGCGCCCAGCGCCGCGCCAGAGGGCTCCATCCGCGCATCAAGTGCGCTGCAACGGGGCCGAAACCCCCGGCGCTCGCACAGGGCCCCCCAGACCGGGTTTGAACGCGCCGCGCTTGACAGTCGCCATCGGGGCCCTATCTATGGCGCCGCTGTCCCCCCGCCTCGGCTCGCCCGTTCTCTCCTCCCTGCGCCATGGTTTCCGTCCCGGAAAAGGCCCTCGTCATCGTCGAATCCCCGACGAAGGCCCGGACCATCTCCAAGTTCCTGCCCAAGGGCTTCAAAGTCGAAGCCTCGATCGGCCACATCCGCGATCTGCCCACCTCGGCGGCGGAGATCCCGAAGGACGTGAAGGGGGAGCCGTGGTCGCGCCTCGGGATCAACGTCGACTCGGAGTTCGAGCCGATCTACGTCGTCCCGGCGGAGAAGAAGAAGCAGGTCAAGAAGCTCCGCGACCTGCTGAAGGACGTCGACGTCGTCTACCTGGCGACGGATGAAGACCGCGAGGGGGAGGCCATCTCGTGGCACCTGCTCGAGGTTCTGAAGCCCCGCGTTCCGCAGCGGCGCCTCGTCTTCCACGAGATCACGAAGAAGGCGATCCAGGAGGCGCTCGAGAACCCGCGCGAACTGGACACTCAGATGGTGAAGGCGCAGGAGACGCGCCGGATCCTCGACCGTCTCTACGGCTACGAGATCTCGCCGATCCTCTGGCGCAAGGTCGCGCCGCG
>CAYGST010000021.1:0-4797 GCA_964352415.1 uncultured Planctomycetaceae bacterium
CGGCGGCGAGCTCGTCGAAGCCCGCTTCCCGAGCGGTCTGCGCCATGCCCGGGTACATGGCGGTGTACTCGTGCGTCTCGCCCGCGACGGCCGCGGCGAGCATCGAGGCCGTGTCGCTGATCGGCTTGTCCGTGGCGGGGTCCCCCACGACCTTGATGTAGTCGAGGTGGCCGTGCGCGTGGCCCGTCTCGCCCTCGGCCGTCTCGCGGAAGTTGCCGGCGACTTCGGGGTAGCCCTCGACGTCGGCCTGCTTGGCGAAGTAGAGGTAGCGGCGGTTGGCCTGGGACTCGCCCGCGAAGGCAGCCTTCAGGTTGTCGTGGGTCTTGGATCCTTTGAGGTTCGACATCGAATTCGTCTCCGTTCCGGTAGCGGTGGCTGTTCCATCGACGGACCGCGGAAGGCGGCCAGTCTGAAGGCGCGCACTGTAGGCCTCGCACGCACCCGATCCCAATCACCCGCCGTTCTCAGCGTCACAAGTCTCAGTGATGAGATCGAGCGCTGGGTTGCGACGCCGTCTCAACATGAGCCGCGATCGCCGCCCCCGCGACCTCGGGCGGCCCGGCGCCGGGCCCCGCGAGCGCTCAGCCCCGCGCGGCGCGGCGCCGCAGATCGAAGACCAGGAAGATCGGCGCCACGAAGAACAGCGCGAGGATCGCCGGGGCAGGCGCGACGAGCTCCGCGTACGGCAGATCGAAGTCGTTGGCGAGCCGGAAGAGGCACTCCACGACGGCGATGGCGAGCACGACGACGATGCGGCCGCGCTTGGTCGACACGCTCGTCGGCGGATCCGTCAGCATGAAGAAGCACAGCAGCTGATACATCGGCCCGGTGATCGGCGCGATCTCCGCCATCACGGGAGTCCCGACGATGAAGCTGCGCAGCACGGCGAGGGCGACGAACGCGACGGCATAGGTCAAGGACACGTGCAGCACCTTGGCGCGCGAGACGACCAGCAACCCGACGCCCCAGATGACCGCGTTGCCCCACGGGTCGTTGCCGAGCTCGTGGCTCAGGACCGCGACCTGGGCGGGCGCCAGCAGCAGCAGGACGCTGATGCCGAGGTTGCTCGGGTTCCAGAGGTGCCGGCCGCGGTAGCGCAGGACGTACTTCGCGACGATCGACAGCATCGCGCCGACCACGAAGGGCCAGATCAAGCCGTCTTGGGGTCGCAGCAGAATCGTCAGGCTCGTTCCCGAGATGTACGCGCTCTGCAGCCGCGGCGCCTTGCCCAGCACGAACCAGGACAGGACCGCTTCGGTCGCGACGCAGGTCCCCAGCGTGATGGCGAGCTTCTCGTAGCCGCCCGTGATCCCGTAGCGCGCCTCGCCGATCACGAGGATCAGCGTGATGAGCATCGTGATCAGCCACTTGGGCGTGAACCACTGGTCGACTCTCAGGCGCTCGCCGAGCGTGCGCGGCGAGCTCTCGGCGACGGACGGTTCCAGGGCTTCGGTCTTCATCGGCCCTCCACGATGCGGTGCACGCGATCCACGTCAAGCCCATTGTGGCGCTCGAAGAGGCCGGAGGGCCAGGTGATCGTGAGGTCCACGGGACCCTCGACCTGGCCGAGGCCGAAGTGGACGTGCGGCCCGTTCTGGGACGCGAAGCCGGACGCCGCCGCGTGAACGCGCAGCTGCCGGCGCTCCCCGTGCTCCAGCCGCACGATTGCACCGTAGCCGTCGCGCGGGCTGCGCGTACCGACCAGGTCGAGCGCGAGCCAGTGACCGGACGGCCCGTCATTGCGGTAGACGAGCAGCGGACCGTTCTGGTTCGCGACGACCAGATCCTGTCGTCCGCTTCCGAACAGGTCCCCGACCGCGACGCCGCGCCCGTCGAACACGTCGTCGACGCCCACCTCGAGGCCGACCTCGCGGAAGCTCGCGCCCTTGCGTCCGTTGTTCAAGAAGACCCGCGAGCGCTCGTAGCCCGAGAGGCTGCGGTCCTCGAACTCGGGCCACTGCGCGGCGTCGGCGACGACGTCACCGGTCGCCAGGCTGATCTTCGACATGTGGTACCAGTAGTCGCGCTCCCGGCTGGCGGAGAGGAAGCCGTTGACGACGACGAGGTCGTGCCACGAGTCGTTGTCGAGGTCCGCGAACTGCGCTCCCCAGGCCCAGCCGCAGTCGACGATGGGTGCGCCTGCGCGCTGCACGAAGCGGCCGCCGAGATCGATCAGGCTCTCGCGCAGGTTGTTGCCCTGGAAGATGTAGCCGCGCTTGGAGATGTTCGTGACGTAGACCCCGAGCCGCTCTCCGTTCCAGAGATCGCCGAGCGCGACGCACATGCCGCTCTTCGACTCGCCGTCGAGGCCGACGTCCTCGGCGAGCAGGAAGGTCTGGCCGAGCCGGTTCAGCCAGAGCTCCTCCGCGCCATAGTCGTTCGCCACGTACAGGTCCTGCCACCCGTCGCCGTTGAAGTCGGCCGCGTAGCTCGCGTAGGTCCAGCGGTCGCCCTCGATGCCCGTCTCCTCGCTCACCTCGCGGAAGCGACCCTCTCCGACGTTGCGGAACAGCCGGTTGCGCCCGCCGTTGTGAGCGAACTCGAAGCTGTCGTGCATGATGCGTGACGTCTCGAGGTCCCAGAGATCGTGCTCCTCCGCGAAGTAGCCGGCCACGAACAGATCGAGGCGACCGTCGCGGTCGTAGTCGAACCAGTTCGCGTGGTTCGAGTTGATCCAGGTGCGCAGGCCAGCCTCTTCGGTCACGTCACGAAACGTGCCATCGCCCTCGTTGTGGAACAGCTGACCGTGGCCCCACTTGTACACATAGACGTCGGACAGCCCGTCGTTGTCGTAGTCCGCCCAGACCGACCCCATCGAACAGCCCTCGCCGGCGCGGTTCAGGTCGGCGAGCCCCGCCGCCGCTGCCACATCGCGGAAGGTGCCCTCTCCGAGGTTCCGGTAGAGCGCGTTCTGCGCGCCATCCGCGCTGGTGACGGCATAGACATCCACGCGCCCGTCGCCGTCGAAGTCCGCGAGGGACACGCCCGCTCCGGTGGCCGTGATCTGCGCCGCGATGGCGGCGACCTCCTCGTCCACGGTCGTGCGCTGGTGGCGGAACTCGATGCCAGCCTGGCCGGAGACCTCGCTGAAGCGCAGCGCCGTCGTCGAGCGCTCCGGCACCTCGTCAGCGACGCCCGCGCGGCCGCGATCCAGGGTGAAGCCCAGGAGGCCGACGAGCAGCACCCCACAGAGTCCCCTGCGGGCGGTCTCGGATCTCATGGAGCGGCTCATGGGCGTTCAGCGGTACAGGTGTCTGCCTCAGTTTATCCGATGATCGCGGGCTCGGCCTCCCCCCAGGAGCGTCCTGGCGGCGAGCGCGAAGATGCGTCAGTCTAGGAACGGCGCGTGCGCCCTTGCCCATCCGAATCCCGAGCCCGTAGAGCCGTGTCGAACGATCCCAGCCCCCTATCCCGTCGCCAGTTCCTCACCTCTTCCAGCGCGGCCCTCGTCGGTGGCGGGCTGCTCGCTGGCGGAGCGAATGCAGCAGCGCAGGACACGCCCGCAGGAACCGTCCAGGCCCTCGGCGAGCGCGAACTACGCATCGGTCTCATCGGCGCGGGCGGGCGCGGCGGCGGCGCTGCCGTGCAGGCGCTATCCACTGCGGGTCCTGTCAAGCTTGTCGCGATCGCCGACGCTTTCTCGGATCGTCTCGAGGCCACCCTCAAGTACATCCAGGGAGCGGTCCCCGAGCGTGTCGCCATCCCCGAGGAGCACCGCTTCGTCGGCTTCGACGCCTACAAGCAGCTGTGCGAGCTCGACCTCGACCTCGTGGTGCTCGCGACGCCGCCGGGCTTCCGCCCGCTGCACTTCGCGCACTGCGTCGAGAAAGGGCTGCACGTGTTCATGGAGAAGCCCGTCGCCGTCGACGGTCCGGGCGTGCGCAAGGTGCTCGAAGCCGCGCGCGTCGCGAAGCAGAAGGGCCTCAACGTCGGGGTCGGCCTGCAGCGCCACCACGACGCGCGCTACATCGAGACCGTCGACCGGATCCACCAGGGCGCCATCGGCGAGATCGTCCTGCTGCGCGCCTACTGGGACAGCGCCGGCGTCTGGGTGCGCCCGCGCGAGGCCGGACAGACCGAGATGGAGTACCAGATGCGCAACTGGTACTACTTCAACTGGCTCTGTGGCGATCACATCGTCGAACAGCACATCCACAACCTGGACGTCGCGAACTGGGTCATGAACGACTACCCGGTCGAGGCCCAGGGCCAGGGCGGACGAGCCGTGCGCACGGGCATCGACCACGGCGAGATCTTCGACCACCACACGGTCGAGTTCACCTACAAGAGCGGCGCCAAGCTGCTCTCCCAGTGCCGCCACATCCCGGGCGCCTGGAGCTCGGTCTCCGAGCACGCCCACGGAACGCGCGGCACCTCGAACATCGGCGCCGGACGGATCACGGGCCCGAGCGGCTGGGACTGGCGCTGGCGCGGAGACGTGCCGAACGCCTACCAGGTGGAGCACGACGTCCTGTTCGCCGCGGTGCGTGAAGGCCGGCCCCACAACGAGGCCAACAACGGGGCGATGAGCACGATGACCTCCGTCCTCGGGCGCATGGCCACCTACTCCGGCCAGGTCGTGAAGATGGAGGACGCCCTCGCCTCGAGCCTCGCCCTGGTGCCGTCGGCCTACGCCTTCGACGGCGCGCCCCCGAGCCTCCCGGACACCGACGGTCGCTATCCGATCGCCACGCCCGGCGAGACGGTCGCGTTCTGAGCCTTCGCGCGTAGCCGAGCCGCATGCAAAGCGATTGGATGATCCAGGCGGGGCTCCTGCGCCCCGGCCTGCTGCTCATG
>CAYGST010000021.1:4807-5286 GCA_964352415.1 uncultured Planctomycetaceae bacterium
GACTACGACGAAGCCGTTGAGGTGGCGCGCCGGCGGGACGTCCCGCTGTGGGTCCACTTCGGCGAGAACCCTGGCTGACAGGGTTGCCAGGAGTTCGCCAGCGGTCCGCTGCGCGACCCCAGCCTCGTGGCGGAGAGCCTCGACTTCGTGCCCGTCTTCGTCGACACCCTGAACGACCTGGAGACGACGAAGCGCTTCGGTGAGAGCTACGGCAGCTATCCCGTGCTGCGCATCCACGATTTGCAGGAGCACGACCTCGCCGGGCGTCTGGATGGCAACCCGGTGCGCGGCCGCTTGCCCGTCGCGGACTGCGTGACGCAGCTCGAGGAGGGCCGCGCCGCCTACGCGAAGCGCTGAGGCGCGAGGAAGCCCACGGGTAGCGCCGTCCCGCCCTCCAGCGCAATGTCGGCCAGCGCCTCGCCGAGGACGGGCGCGTGGGCGCCTGAGCTCCTGGACGACGTGGGTGTCCCGTTCGAGGT
>CAYGST010000021.1:5296-14227 GCA_964352415.1 uncultured Planctomycetaceae bacterium
ACATTGCGCTGGAGGGCGGGACGGCGCTACCCGTGGGCTTCCTCGCGCCTCGCCGAGGACGGGCGCGAACTTGAAGCCGTGACCGGAGAAGCCGGCTGCGAAGACGACGCGCTCGGACGCGGGGTGCACCCCGAGCGCGAAGTGCTCGTCCGGCGTGCGCGTGTAGAGGCAGACGCTGTGGGCGGCGGCCCGCGGCTCGACGTCGGGCAGGTGCGCGCGCACGAAGGCGTCCGCCCGCGCGGTGTCCCCCGGGAGGAGGCCCCGTTCGACCGTCCGTGGATCGTCGACGAGCGTGCCGCCCGTGTGCTCCGCGAGCTTGAGCCGCCCGGGCTCCAGCTCCGGGAAGCCGTAGAGGAAAGCGCCGTCCGCGCTCTGCACGGCGAACGGCAAGAAGCCCGCGCCCGGCGTGCAGGCCGCCGAACGCGTCGGGTACCAGAGCAGCACCTTGCGCACGACCTCGAACGGGACACCCACGTCGTCCAGGAGCTCAGGCGCCCACGCGCCCGGCGCGATCACGACGCGCCCGGCCTCGACCACCTCACCTCCCGCGGGGATGCCCGCGCCGCCCAGCCGTACGCGCACCCCGGACGGCGCGGCGTCCCACCCCAGCACCTCGACCCCGGTGCGCAGCTCCGCGCCAGCCGCGAGGGCGACGGCGACGCGTGACCGGACCGCGCTCTCGACGCGCAGCACGCCGCCCCGCGGCTCGATCAGCACGTCGTAGTCGTCGGGCAGTCGCAGCGCGGGGAAGCGTTCACGCGCGACCCGTGCGGAGAGCTCCTCGAGCTCCAGTCGATGGGCCGTGGCCGCGCGGCGCACCCCGCTGACGAGCGGCGAGTCGGCGGGGCCCGCTTCGAGGAGCCCCGTCGACCGGAACAGCTCGATCGGGCTCGCCGCCTGCCACGCCTCCCAGAGCGAGTAGGCCCGGCGCAGCAGCGGGACGTAGTCGGGGTGCTCGCAGTAGGCGAGCCGGATCAGGCGCGTGTCGCCGTGGGAGCTGCCCCGATCGTGCCCTGGCTCGAAGCGGTCCACGCCGAGGACGCGGACGCCCCGCAGCGCGAGCTCCGCGAGCGTCGCGCTGCCGACGCCGCCGACTCCGATCACGAGGACGTCGTATTCGTTCATGGCGCGATCACGTGAACTGCCAGCGCCCGAGGGCGGCGGGGCGCGGTGCGAGTGGAGGGAGTGAGCACGATCGTCCGGGTTCCTTCGCGGTGACCGCGTTGCGTCGAGCCTATCGGCGGCGAAGCCACGTTCCAGACCCGAAGCGGCGCCCAGGGCGTGGATCGACTCCGCACGTCCAGGGCCGTTCGAACCCCCGTTCGAGGCCGAGTTCGAGCGCTAGCGATCGGGTTCGCCGGTGCGTTGAAGCGGGAACCGAATTCCGGTCCGAAGGGCTGGTTACAGCCCGTGAGCGCATCTCTACCCTCCGCCGGACACGGCCCTGGTCCGCCCAACGTGCCCAAACCCACCCCTTCGCATGCCGCGACTCCTCCTCACACTCTCGAGCGCCCTGCTGCTCCTCGCTGCGGCCCCCGCGACGGCCGCGACGGCCGCCCTCCCCAACATTCGCCCCGCGGTCAGCGCGGGCTCCGAGCCCGTTGACGAGCGCATCGAGCGCCTGCTCGGCGACATCGCGTCGTCGAAGGGTCAGACCAAGGCCAACCTGATCGACGGCCTGGCCGCGCTGAAGACGCGCGCGGCCTTCGACGCCCTCGTCGAGATCACCTCGTCGCTGCGCAACCCGGACATCCAGCGCCGGGCGATGGCGTCCTTCGACCACTTCAAGGGCGTCGACGGCCTCGAGTCGCGCGCCATCGACTGGCTCGCCGAGGAGTCCGGCTCCGGCCGCGAGCCCGTGCGGCGCGCCGCCGCGCGCGGGCTGGCCCGCTTCGGCAAGGCCGCCTCGTCCGAACTCTCCACCCTCGTCAGCCGCTCGAAGGACGCCCGCGTGCGGGCCTTCGCCGTCGGCGGGCTGCTGCCCGAGCTCGTTGCGGACGGCTCTGCCGGCGCCCTCGAGACCCTCGTCCTGAACGCCGACTTCGGACCGACCGGGACGCGCGAGGAGCTGGCGCGCGCGCTCGAGCTGTTCCAGGGCGCCTCGAACACCGCCGCCCTGGCGGGCTCCCTGCGCGAGAAGGAGCTCGACCCGGCCATGAAGGTCCTCGTCTGCGAGAGCCTCGCGCTGCGCGAGGAGGACGGGGTCGCGAAGGCGCTGCAGCTCGCCATGCGGGACAAGGCGCCCGAGGTGCGCCTGGCTGCCATCCGCGCGCTGGACGTCCAGGGCGAGACCGCCCACGCCGGCAAGCTGCGCAAGCAGATCAAGGACCCGAGCGAAGTCGTGCGCCGCGAGTCGGTGATCCTGCTCGGCCGGATCCACGCCGCCGACGAGGCCTGGATCACCGAGGTCACCGAGTACGCGACCCACAAGGACCCCGCGGTGCGCATGGGCGCGGCCGCGGCCCTGGCCGAGCTGCGCACCGAGGCCGCGCTGGCCGAGCTCTATCGCATGCTCGCGGACGTCGATCACCTGGTGCAGCGCGAAGCGCTCCAGCAAGTCGGCAACCTGCGCCGCAAGGAGACGTTGCCCGCCCTCATCGGGCGCATCAACGGCGCGCGCGGCCGGATGCGCGTCGAGCTGCTCACGGTCCTGCGCTTGATCACCGGCGAGGACCACGGCTCTTCCTACGAGCGCTGGAAGCGCTGGTGGGATGCGGAAGGCGCCGCCTTCGAGGTCCCCGCCTACCAAACGGCCTACAGCGCGGAGCGCGAGCGTGAGCGGCGCCGGAAGGGCGGCGACACGGTCTCGACCTTCTACGGCCTGCAGGTCGTCAGCGAGCGCGTCTGCTTCATCATGGACATCTCCGGGTCCATGGAGGAGTCGAGCGGCGGACAGCGGCGCATCGACGCGGCCAAGGAGCAGCTCATCGGCGCGCTCGAGCGCTACCCGGAGAAGGCCCTGTTCAACGTCATCTTCTTCTCCAGCGACGCGTTCTCGTGGTCCGACGAGCTCGTCAAGATGGACAAGAAGAGCCGCGAAGAAGCTCTCGAATACGTCACCCGCCAGAAGCCAGGCGGAGCCACGGCCGTCTTCGATGCGCTCGAGCTGGCCTTCGAGGACCGTCGCATCGACACGATCTATCTCCTGACCGACGGCGACCCGAGCGCGGGCCGCATCACCGACCCCGGCCGCATCCGGGAAGAGGTGAAGCGCTGGAACACCACGCGCCACGTCGAAATCCACGGCATCGCGGTCGGCAAGGAGAGCCCCCTTCTCAAGAACCTCGCAGCGGACTCAGGAGGCGAGTACCGGATGGTTCGGTAGGTCCATCCAAGGGCGGCTGGTAGGGCCGCCCACTCGCCTCCGCCTCGGGCGCACGCGGACATCCCCCCCCGCGTGCGCCCCCCTTCTTTCTTGCGGCCGCGGCGACTCCCCGGTCGCGCCTACTTCTCGTCCGGCTCGACCTGCGGACCGGCGAGCAGGTAGGCGAGCAGGTCGAGGACCTGCTCGCGATCCAGCGTGTCCATCAGGTTGGACGGCATGCGCGACAGCGCGTGCGGCCGGCGCTCGGCGATCTCGTCCTGGCCGAAGCCGAAGAGCTCCTCCTCCGGCGGCAGGGTCCGCAGCCAGAGCTCGGACTCGTCCTCCTCCTCGATGCGCCCGACGAACAGCTCGTCGTCGGTCGTCAGGATCTCGGTCTGCACGTACTGGCTCGAGATCTCCAGCGAGGGGTTCACGATCGACTCGAGCAGGTCGCGGGGACTGAAGCGGTTGCCGACCCCGGTCAGGTCCGGGCCGGTGTTCCCGCCCTCGCCGGCGAAGCGGTGGCACTGCGTGCACGTGACGGCCTCGAACAGCTCGCGCCCGCGTCCGCGGTCACGCGCCGACCAGTCGAGGTCCAGCTCCGCTTCGAGGTCGGCGACCGACCAGGTGCGCACGAAGCTCGCGGGGACCGGCCGGCCGATCGCAGCGCGCGTCTCGGGCTCGAGCAGGTCCGCGACGATGTCGAGGTCCTCTGCAGCCATCGTCCCGAGGGCACGCTCGCGGGCCTGCTCGAGGTACGCGCGCAGGCTCGCGCCGCCCGAGTAGCTCGCGATGGCGACGCGCAGCGCCTGGAAGTAGCGACGACGATTCTCCAGGGTCCAGCCCCGCTCCAGCACGCGCAGCGGGAAGAGCATGGCGATGGCGTCCTCCTGGCGTGTCGCGTTCGAGGCGAGCTCGAGAGCGCGCTCCACGCAGCTCGGCGCCTCCAGGGCGACCAGGACGGAGAGCAGCTCGCGATCCACGGCCGGCTCGCCGGTCGGGAAGAACGGATCGAAGCGCGCGCGCAGGACCTCGCGCTCCCGTTCGAGCAGCGGGCCGAGGCGCGTGGACGTCAGCCCGAAGAGCCGCAGCACCGCGACGCGCTGGCGTGCGTCGAGCGTCTCGAAGGGGAAGCCGGCGATGGCCTGCGCGAGCGCAGGGCGGTCCGAGCGCTCACCGCAGCGCGCGAGAGCGACGAGCGCCTGCAGGCGCGCTTCGAGACTCCCCTCGGCCAGCGCGGCGGCGCGCCACTCGTCGACGGACAGATCCTCCAGGGCGACTCGGGCCGAACGCCGCAGCCACGGATCGTCGGCCCGCAAGCCTTCGAAGAGGGCGTCCACGTTCTCACGCAGGGGCGTCTCCGGATCCTCGAGCAGCAGGCGCAACGCACGATGCGGTTCGGGGAGCGCCGGACGGGCGTCGGTGAGCTCGCGCTCCGCAGCCTCGCCGGTCCAAACGACGCGGTAGAGCGCCGACTGCGTGCGGCGCCCACCCGTGGTGACGTAGACCGCGCCATCCGCGCCGGTCTCCAGGTCGGTGACCGGCAGCGGCTTGCCGCTCAGGAACGGCTCGGCCACACCGGTGAACGTGGCGCCGCCTTCGCGCAGGGCGACTGCGTGCACGGTGCCGTAGGCCCAGTCCGCGACGAGCAGCCGACCGCGCCATGCGGCGGGGAACGAATCGGGTGCGAACAGGACCCCTGTCGGCGATCCGAGGCCGATGTTGCACACGGCGGGCCACGTGTCCGGATAGCTCGCCGGGAACTTGCCCGAGCCGTGACGCCAGCCGTAGTCGGCGCCGGGGACGAGGTGCAGGACGCGCGCGGGGCGGTACCAGGGCAGGCCGACGTCCCACTCCATGTCGGAATCGAAGGTGAACAGCTCGCCGTGCGCGTCGATGTCGAAGTCGTAGGCGTTGCGCATCCCCATCGCGACGAGCGTCCACTCGTCACCGTCGGGGCTCACTTCGCACAGCCATCCGCCGGGCGCCTTGATGCCGGCAGCGTGACCACGGGCATCGGGCGCACGTTCGAGCAGTTGATCCTCGCCCCAGTGGAGCGGCACGCGGCTGTCCACGATCTCGGGCAGCTTCGTGTGGTTGCCGGCGATGACGTAGAGCGAGTCGCCGCCGGGTGACAGGCGAATCGCGTGGGGGCCGTGCTCGCCACCCCCTTCGAGCTCGCGCAGCAGTTCGACGGCGTCGAGCTCTCCGTCGCCGTCCGAGTCCGTGGCGCGGTAGAGGCCGCTGCCGGCACCACCGGTGCCGCCGACGAAGTACAGCGCATCGAAGGCCCAGCACATGCCCTGGGCCTGGCCGACCTCGATGGGGAGTCGGCGCACGCGCGTGCCGAGTTCGCCCTCACCGAGCTTCGAGGGCTCGACGCGGTAGATGGCGCCGTATTGGTCCGACGCCAGCAGCGCGCCGTCCGGGAGCGCGCACAGCGACACCCAGGACCCCTGCTCGTGACGCGGGACGATGTAGACGAGTTCGGCCGTGAAGCCCTCCGGCACCTCGAGGGCGTCACCCGCGGGAACCTGTGGCGGGAGTCCGTCGACGAAGCCCTGCGGCGACCCCCAGGGATCGCAGCCGAGCTCGCCGAGCACGACCGGCGGTGTCCCGCTCGCGAGGCGGAAATCGGCGCGCTTCCAGCCGTCGGGCTCGGTCAGCGCGCAGCGCCAGCTCGAGTCCGACACGACCCTGCGCTTGGAGCCGTCCTCCAGCTCCAGGTCGAGCTCGAACCAGAAGCCCGCGGGGCCGCCCTGGTTGGACGCGCGCACGGCGATCGCGTGCTCGCCGGGTCGTTCGAGGTACTCGGCGATGTCCCGATGAACGGCCGTCTCCCAGGCGTCGTGTCCGGCGACGCGACGGCCGTCGATCCACAGCTCGAAGGCGTTGTCCGCGCTGCACCAGAGCTCCGCGCCCGAGGCAGCGGCGGGGAGCTCGATGGCCCGGAAGAACCAGGTGCGGGGCGCCTCGGCGGGGTCGCCGGTGCCCCACAGCCACTGCGGCTCGAGGTTCTGGGCTTGGGCGGCTTGGGCGCCGAGAAGGAGGACGAGGAACGGACCGAGGAGCTTGTGCATGGGGTGGGAACGGCATCGCCGCTGCGCACAGTGTACCCCACGCGTCAAGCCCGGTTCGGGGCCCGTGCGGTCCCTGGTGTCAGGTGCGGGTCCATCCAGCCAGGCGGCGATCTGTCGTCAACGGCGCTACCATGGGAGGGACGGAGGAACGGAGGAACGGAGAGGTCCTGCAGCGCGATCCACGACGGCAGCGATGGCTGAACGTCTCCAGCCGTTGAGGTGACTCCGCCCGGGAGATCAGAAGAAGAATTGAGAAGACAGCCGCGGAGCGGCTGTCTTCTCCTGCCTTTCTCTCTCTCCGGCGGAGACCCTCAACCCCGAACCCGAAGGACCAGCGCTGCCGAAGCTCACCAGCAGCCGTTGCCCTCCGTACCTCCGTTCCTCCGTCCCTCCCATGGTAGCGCCGTTGACGACAGATCGCCGCCCGGCTGGATGGACCCGCACCTGACACCCACGCTCTCGCGTGCGCGAACTCCAACCGCGCCGGTCGTTACAAGCCCTCGGCGTGAACCGCGTGCTCGTCCGCGTCCATCTCGGTGCAGCAGTCCGGAAGCAGCGCTTCCTGCGCGGCCGTGCCGCCGACGAGCTCCGCCCCGCGCAGCGCGGTGAACAGCCCGAACAGGATCAGCAGGGGCCCCGCCGCGCGCGCCGCCGCTCCCCGGAAGCGCCCGGACAGTCCGCTCCACCCGAGTCCGACCAGCACCAGCGCAGGCCCCGTCGCGAGCCCGAAAAGGAACAGCCCCGCGAAGGCCTCGAGCGGCGCAACCGTCGCGGCGAGCGCCAGGGCACCCCAGCTCCAGCCGCACGGCAGCAGCCCCGTTGCGAGTCCGGTCGCGAAGGCCCCCAGGTCACCGGGCAGCTGCCGCGCCGCGGAGAAGGCTCCCCGCAGCTCCGCCCCGATGCCGCGCAACACGCGACCGAGCGCGCCCCACCTCTCCAGCCGCGGCGCTGGAGCCGCGCGCCCGCGCAGCGCCACGACGCCGAGCGCCACCATGGTCAAGCCCGCGATCCACGCGAGGACCTGGCGCAGGCCCTCGAACCCGAAGCCCTCCGCTCCGAACAGGCGCGCGCCACCCGTGAGCGCAGCGCGTCCGAGCATCGCGACACCGAGCCCGAGCACGGCGTAGGTGATCGACTTGCCCAGGACGTAGACGAGCTGCGCCCGCAGCTGCGCCGCGCGCCGCTCCCCCGCCGAGACGCTGACCGCGATCGCGAAGCCGCCGCACATGCCGATGCAGTGCGCCGCGCCCAGGAGCCCGAGCGTGAGGAACGGCAGCAGCGTCGTCGGCTCGAACGCAGGCATCGTCAGGCCACGCTCTCCTCGTCGGAAGCGCCGGACGGAGATACCGGCTCGCCCGCAAGCGCGGGCTGACGTTCCTTGGAGTTGCGGGCGTCCTCGGGCAACCAGCCGAGGCGCAGCGGCGTCTCGGTGTCGTAGCGCTCCGTCATGCCCTCGCAGGCGTTCACGCAGTCCCCGCAGCGAATGCAGTTGGCGAAGTTCGACATCCCGTCCACGTAGAACCCGATACCGGGGCGATGCTCGCCGCCCGACATGTAGCGGGGCTTCAGGTCGACCGGGCAGACCTGCTCGCAGGCGCCGCACTCGGTGCAGTTCTCCTCGTGGGCGAATTCGACGCCGTTCGTGGTGTCGGGTCCGAGGAGCGCGAAGTAGACGCCCGAGGGACAGTAGCCGCGGCAGAAGCCCATTCCGAGCTGGCGGACGAGCAAGTAGAGCCCCCCCGTCATCCCGAGCAGGAAGCCGAGCGAGAGTCCGCGAGCCAGCGTCGAGCCCTGGAGGAACACGTCCCAGTGGACCCAGAAGGTGAACACGATCGCCGCCAGGAGGAAGCTGATCGAGAACATCAGGAGCTCGCCCACGAGGCGCGGAAGCGGCTCCTTCGAGTGGAAGCGGATCCACTCGCGCAGGCGACTCATGGCGCCGTACGGGCAGGCGTAGCCACACAGGTAGCGGCCGACGAAGCGCGACGTGAGGATGATCGCGATGTTCACGCCGAGAAACGGATAGGCGAAGGCCTTGGCCGCCGTCGGCAGGTCGACCTGCTCGCCGAGCAAGATGTGCCGCCCGCTCCACAGGTCGAAGCGCAGGATGCCGGAGAGCGGCAGCAGCGCGACGCCGACCGTGGCGGCGATCGCGACGATCCAGCGCACCTTGGTGTAGCGGTGCAGCTTGCTGCGCTTCTTGCCGATTCCGTAGAGGACCTTGTCGCGTACTGTTCCGACGGGCATGACTAGCGGACGCCAGCGGGCGTCTCCTCGGCCAGGTAGGGGGAGCTCGAGGGGCGCGCCGCGGCCGAGGGCAGGGCGCTCTCCTTGGATTGTGGCACGTGTCCGTCCTGGCGGTAGGCCAGACGGCTGGAATGAAGCACGACGGCGACGCTCGAGGCGACCATCGCCGCGGCAGCGGCGATCGGCGGGAGGTGGCCCGTCATTGCGAACACGAGTCCGATGGCGTTGTAGCCGAAGGCCCAGACGAGGTTCCAGCGCGCGACGCGGCGCGCCGAACGCGCGAGTTCGACGAGCTCCGGG
>CAYGST010000021.1:14237-20622 GCA_964352415.1 uncultured Planctomycetaceae bacterium
TCCAGGGAGCGCGCGGAGCCCCCCGCCACGCTGATGCCGACGCCCGCCGCGGCCAGCGCTGCGGCGTCGTTCAGCCCGTCGCCGACGAAGATGGCCCGCTCCGGCGCGTCGGCCCGGATCCGTTCGACCTTGTCGGCGGGCAGGAGCTCGGCCTCGACGGGGACCCCGAGCTCGACGGCCAGCCGCTCGGCCGGCTCGCGGGCGTCGCCGGTCAGCACCGCAGGCCGCAGCCCCAGCTCGCGCAGCGCAGCGACGACCCCTGCGGACTCCGGCCGCGGCCGCGAGACGAGCTCCAGCTCGGCCACGCGCTCCTCGCGGCGCACGAGCTGAACCGAGCCGCCGGTGCCGCCCTTGCGAACGGTCCACGGGACACCATCGAGCCAGGCTTCGACGCCAACGCCGGGCAGCGCGCGGAAGTCCGCGACGGCCTGACGCTGGCCGCCGCGTGCCATGAGCTCGCGGCGCAGGGCGCGCCCGATCGGATGCTCGGAGCCCGCCTCGAGCGAGGCGGCGATGCGCAGGCACTCGCCCTCATCCAGGTCTGCGAGCGGACGGACCTGCACGAGCTCGAGATCGCCGTCGGTCAGCGTGCCGGTCTTGTCGAGCCAGATTCGATCGGCGACCGAGAGGCGCTCGAGCACCTCCCCGCCGCGCACGAGGACGCCCCGCTTGAACGCATGCCCCAGCGCGACCCAGAACGCCAGCGGCGTCGCGATCCCGAGCGAGCAAGGGCAGGCGATCAGCACCACGGCCAGGGCCGCGAGCAGGGCTCCTTCGGGGCCGAGGTCGGACCAGTGCCAGGCGGCGGTGAGTGTCGCGAGCACGAGCACCACGGGCAGCAGCACGGCGGCCACGCGATCCGCCAGACGCACCGAGGGCGCGGGCGAACGCAGCGCCTCCTCGAGCAGGCGCTCGACGCCCGCGCAAACGCGCTCGTCACCGACTGCTTCGGCCTCGACGTCCAGACTGCCATCGACGAGCTGCGTCCCGGCGAGCACGCGGTCGCCCACCGTCACGCTGCGCGGCTCGGACTCACCGGAGAGGCTCGACGTGTCGACGAAGCTGCGTCCAGCGCGCACGAGCCCATCGACGGGGACGGGCTCGCCAGGGCGAACGCGAACGAGGTCGCCGAGCCGCAGCGTCTCGACCGCGACCGGCTCCTCCACGTCGCCGCGCACCACCTGCGCAGGCGCGTCGCGCTCCGGCAGGAGCAGCTTGAGCTGTTCACGGGCGCGCTCCTTGGCGCGCAGGTCGAGCCAGCGCCCGAGCCCAACCAGCACGAGCACCATCGTCGCGGTGTCGAAGTAGACCTCGCCGCCGCCGCGGAGAGTGTTGTAGGCGGAGACTCCCCAGGCAGCGCCGGTGCCGAGCACGATCAGTGCGTCGGCCGAGAGCCAGCGGCGCATGCGCAGCACGGTCTCGAACAGCGGCAGCCCGAGCAGCATCATCACGGGCGCGGAGACGAACAGGGCCCCCATGCGCTGCAGCCCGCGCAGGGCTGCCGCCGCTTCCGGATCGCCTCCACTCCCGGGAGCCGCGTCGGCCCCGATCAGCGAGCCGTAGAGCGACAGCGACAGCGTCATCACCGCCATCGACAGCATCGCCGAGAGCAGGACCCGCGCGAGCATCCGGTCGGCGGAGTTCGTGACGCCGCTGGCGGCGAGGTGGTGAGCGAGACAGCAGCCGCTGCAGCAGAAGGCGTCGCGCGACGCGTCGGGCCCCGGCTGGGCCGGGAGCCCGCAGTGCGCGCAGGCAACGCGGCTCGCTTCTCGCTCGCCCGGATGGTCTCGCTTGGTCCCCATGGTTGTCCCTGGCGCCATTGAAGAGAGGGCGGGGCCACTTGCGTTCCCCACCCCCTCCAAAATCTTCAGCGCAGCGGCTCGAGGCCACCCGCGCGTCAACGCGTCACTGGATGCTCTGCACGTCGGGCTCGCCGCCCGTCCCCGGACCCTGCTGGAGGAAGTCCGGGAGCTGGAACTCGAGCACGTAGAAGGTGAAGAAGACCAGGAAGGACAGATACAGCAGGAGCAGGTACCAGGGCACCCCGCCGACGTCGTAGAGGAATTTCTTCTGCTGGCTGTCGGTCTCTTCGACGCTGGCCCCGAGGGGCTGCCGATCGAGGATCTCGTAGGGACCGGGTTCTCCGCGTTCAACGTCCATCAGCTGCCCTCCGCGCGAACTCGCGCTCTTGTCGCTCTTGCTCTTCGAAGCGCTCGAACATCTCGTACTTGGGCCCCTCGATGTCACGGAACTGGCCCGTCAGGTAGGCCCAGACCAGGAGGATGAGGAAGCCCATCGCCACGAAGGCGTAGATCAGGATCGGGTCCGCGGCGAAGCCATCCAGCTCGCTGCGATACATCGTCTTCATGAACGCGAAGAGCTTGAAGACGAACATGCCGCCCGCCATCAGGGAGACGGTGACGAAGAAGATGTGGAACCAGGTCGTGAAACGCCGTGAATACAGCGGCTCCGGCCTCTGGTCGGGGTTCTTGCTGAGTGCGGCCATCAGTGCTCCGGGTCGTAGGTCGTGCCGAGCCACTGGAGGTAGGCGATGAGCGCGAAGCCCTCCTCCTCCGGCGTCCCGTCCTTCTCGAAGTAGTAGGCGTACGGGGGCATCACCGAGTACGGCACCACGTTCTTCGGGTTGATGAAGTGCGCGATGTGCCAGTCGTTGGTGTGGCGGTCCTTGAGACGAGCGAGGTCGGGCCCGACGCGCCGCGTCCCCCAGAGGTGCGGCAGGTTGAGCTCGTTCTCGTACTCGTAGGCCTCCGAGGGCGGTCCCCAGCGCTGCTCCTCGTTGGACGTCACGCGGACGTACTGCGAGTGGCAGTGCCAGCAGGCCTGACCGATGTAGATGTCACGGCCACGCTGGAGAGCGTTCGCGTAGTTCTCGGGGGTCGGCCCACCCGGGTAGACGGTCTCGAACTTCTCGGGGTAGACCTCGTGCAGCTGGCGGAACTCCGCGCTCGGCTCGGCGGCCAGCTGCTCCATCGTCTGGAAGCCCATGCCGTGGTAGTCCTTGATGGACATCCACGGGAAGACCATCGACAGCAGGAAGGCGATGGCGAAGCAGCCGATGCCGGCCACGAAGAAGAAGGTGTAGAAGCGTTCCATGCGGGTCCTCCTCTATTTGGCCTCGAGGGGCACGTAATGGGACTCTTCGACGTACTCCCGCTCCTGCGGGCTACGGGCCGTCATCCACATGTTGTAGAGACCGCACATGAGGCCGACGACGAACATGCCGCCGGAGAACGTCCGCACCCACCAGAAGGGCACGGAGGACTCGACCATGTCGGACCACGGATTCAGGCCCTTCTGCATGAAGCCGGAGATGAGGCCGGACATCGTGAGCGTCAGGAACATGATCGTGATGCCGATCGTGGACAACCAGAAGTGCCAGCTCTTGAGCTTCTCCGAGTACCACTCGCGTTTGACGACGCGGGGCCAGAGCCAGTCGATCGAGCCGAAGATCCAGAACGTGAACGTGCCGAACATGATCATGTGCGCGTGGCCCACGACCCAGTCGGTGAAGTGGATGATCTTCTGGAACGTCCAGGTCACCTGGAAGGCGCACTGGAAGCACGTGATGAAGTAGAAGACCGCGCCGAGGTAGAACCAGCGGATCCCCATGTTCGTGCGCAGCGCGCTCCACTTGCCGCGGAGCGTCATGAAGAAGTTCACGACGACCGTGGTGACGACCACCTCGATGGCGATCGTGGTGCTGATCGCGCCGAACTCGACGTAGTCGGGAATCGGGCTGATCAGGAAGTGGTGCACCCCGCCCAGCGGGTAGAAGAACGCCAGCGCCCAGAAGCCGATGACCGAGAGCGAGTGGCTCCAGATCGGCTTGCGCAGGATCATCGGGACGAAGAAGTACATCAGGCCCCAGCCCATCGGCGTCACGTAGAGGCCGACGAGGTCGTGGATGAACAGGCCCGTGACCGCCGCGCCGGCGGCGCCGGGCAGAACCCACTCGGGCAGGATGTTGCCCATCAGGTACGTCAGCGCGAGCCACACGAGGCCCGACGTGAAGTACCACAGCGTCACGTAGTACTTCTGATCGCGTGCCTTGTAGAGCGGCGTCATCAGCTGGACGATCAGGAGCACCGCGCCGACCACGATCAGGAGGTCGACGGGGATCCAGTTCAGCTCGAACGTGCCGGGGCGGAAGCCGGTCGGCGTCTCACCCCACTCGATGGCCTGCGCGCGATTGAACGCGAAGCCACCGAGGATCGAGAGCAAGATGAACTGCCAGACCCAGAAGATCAGCAGGCCGAGCTTGCCCGACAGGACCCGGTAGCCGGTGAGCCGCGGGATGACGTAGTAACAGACCGCGGTGAAGCCGTTCACGAGCCAGCCGTACGCGGCCATGTTCGTGTGCACCAGGCGGATGTGCCCGGGGGACAGCGCCTCGCTGCCCGGGAACGGGTAGTAGCCGAGGAACTGCAGCGAGTACAGGAACCCAGCGATCATGCTGATCAGGAGCGCCGCGCCAGCGGCGATCAGGTGCATGCGAATCAGCCCGTAATGGACCAGCGGCTGACCGTCGGTCGGGAGGGCGGGTGTTGTGGATTGGGACATGGGGCTTTGCGACTCCTCTACTTCTTCTCGAGCGACCGGACGAAGTGAACGATGTCCCAGATCTCGTCGGAGCTCAGGACCTCTCGATAGGCACCCATCGGCGAGCCATTGATGCCCGTCGCGATGGTCACCCACAGGTCGCGGTTCTCCGAGCCGGCGCGGTACACGCCGTTCGTGAAGTCGCGCGGCTTGATCGGGTAGCCCCAACCGTCCTTGAAGGCCTCCGCGGAGGGCCCGTCGCCGACGCCCGTGGCGCCGTGGCAGCCGGCGCAGTTCGCCTTGCCGCCGATGTAGAGCGCCTTACCGCGCTCGATCGAGCCGGCGTCCGCCTCGGGCTCGGGGGTGCTCGGGAACACGGACTTCAGGTTGTCCGGGAGCCAGGCTCCGTCGACGATCTCCGCGACCTCGGCGCCATCCACGAGCTCCTCGTCGTCGGCGCTGAAGTTCACGAGCTGCTCCTCGAACTCGCCCCTGGCCGAGACGTAGCGCAGGTACTCGACGACGTCCCAGCGGCGCTCCTCGGTCAGCAGCTTGAAGTGCGGCATGGACGCGCCCGCGAGGCCGTAGCTGATCACGCGGTAGAGGTCCTTGCGCATCGGGCGCTGGCCGGACTCCGTGCTCGCGAACTTGAACATGCCCTTCCGGAAGTTCCGGGGACGCGGCTTCATGTAGTGCGCGGAGGGGCCGGCGCCATCACCGATGACGCCTCCGCCCTCTTCACCGCCGTGGCAACCGGCGCACAGCGACTCGTAGGTCTTGCGCCCCGCCGCGAGTCGCCGCACCTCGACCACGCCCGAGCCGCGCAGGTGCTCCGAGTCGAGTCCGTAGTAGGCCTCGCTCTGCTCGCGAACGTGCGCCGCGAGCCCGGGAAGCGTCTCCTCGATGGTGGCGACGCGCTCCCAGAACGGGACGTCGAGCTCGTTGAACGGTGTGCTGGGATCGGCCCAGGCCGCCTGGCTTCGGGGGTCCCCTTCGCCCCAGGTGGGCTGGTAGGCCTGGGACAGGAAGGGCACCACGAAGAGCGCGATGGCCAAGATCCAGAAGAGCAGCGCGGGCGCGGTGGCGCCTCGGCGGGCAGGGGGCGGGAGCGGCCTCGTGGGCAGCCCTCGTCGCCGTTCGACCGTGGGGGTCCTCATGCTTCGCTTTACGTTTGGGAGTCCATGGAAAGGGGCCTGGCTGCCCCGCCAAGGGGGTTTCCGAGCACCAGACGCCAGGCAGGGTAGATCTCCGAGGGGAAGTTCGATCGCCCTTTCCAGAGAAAACCGTCCGCTGAACTGCGCCTGAGTGTCGGTCTCAGAATTCAGCGCGCGGGCAGCTCGACCTGGAACTCGAAGCGGTGCCGTAGCTCGAGGACCTGCGACTGCCCCAGGACTTCCTCACAGATCCCCTGCAGGCTCTGCGCCAGCGCTGTCGTCGGTTCGTCGGGACCGCCCAGTTCGAGCAGCACGCGCGGCGGATCCGACCCCGGTCGAAGCTGCGCGCGCACGAGCCGGAAGTCCTCACCGAGCGCGGCCTCGACGCTCGCGAGCAAGCGCGGCGGCGGCATTCCCTTGCGCGCGCGCAGGCTCGGCATCCGACTCAGTCCAAGCGCGAGCACGAGCGTCGTCACGACGACGCTCCACCCGAGCCAGCGCGTCGTCCGCGACCCCCCGCCGGAGGCGCGCAGGCCCACCGCCCACAGCACGCCAGCGGAGGCCAGGATGATGGCGACGAAGTTGGCGAAGAACAGCAGGCTCGCGCCGAGGCTGAGGTCGTAGTCCCCGATCGCCAGCGCCAGCCCCGCCGTCGCGATGGGCGGCACGAG
>CAYGST010000022.1:0-1490 GCA_964352415.1 uncultured Planctomycetaceae bacterium
GTCCATCAGGAGCATCAGGAACGACGCGCTCGCGTTCTCCTGCAGCGCGTCGACGCGGATCCAGCCGGTGAGGCGCAGCAGCGTCGCCTTGTCGTCGACGCGCGCCTCCTGGGTGTACGAGCTGTAACCGCCAGGCTGCGTGGTCGTGATCACACCGCAGCCCTCGCCGGAGCGCGGATCGACCTCGCTGCGCTCGAACGTCGGCGCGGGGTCCTGGATCTGCCGCGGCCAGATCGTGCTCCAGTTGACGGGCGGGCCCTTGCCCCCGCTCTCGAAGTCGCCGTTCTTGAGGAGGTTCTCGTCCGCGCCGGCGAACGGCGAGGCGAGCAGCAGGGCGAACGCGAAGCGGAGCGAGCGGAGCGGCGTCATGGGAGCGGTCCTCGGGAAGCGGAGGGGACGGGCCAGGCGAGAGCTGCGCCAGTATAGCCGTGCCCGCGAAGCGCTCCGTGCCGGAGCGCGCGCTCCGCCGCCGCCCGCCGCTCTAGAAGTCGCGCCGCAGGAGCGGGCGGTCCTTCTCGTCGCCGTCCAGGAGACGCGGGAAGTCGAAGCTGCGGGGCTCGCTGTCCGCGCCGCGCACTCCGTCAGCGCGGAGGTCGATGTCCTCGCGCACCACGGCGAAGCGCGTGGCGGCTCCGAAGAGGTCGCCCCCGCCGAACCAGGTCTCGCCGAGCGCGTAGCGCAGCTCGTAGACGTCCGGAGCGAGCGAGACGTCGAGCGAGTCGCCCGAGCGCACGAAGGCGGTGAGCTCGAGCTCGCCGCTCACGGCCCCGACCAGCTTGACGTAGGCGTGCGGTGCGCCCTTGTGCGGCAAGAGCGTGACGAGCGCCGCGACCGGAGGCGCGGAGCGCCGTCGCGCGAGGACGCCGGTCGGCGGCAGCGCGAGCGCGTCCGCGAAGTCCGGCTCCGCAACGCCCCAGCCGCGCGCTTGCGGCCCATCGACCTCGCCAGTGCCGCCGCCGAAGCGCTCGAAGCCCTGCTTCAGATCGAGGCCGAGGTCGAGCGTGAACAGCAGGACCACGGTGAGCAGGATCGCGCCAGCGACGACGAACTCGAACGCGCGCGACGGCTTCGACTCGTCGAGCAGCTGCTTCCGGCGCTCGCCGCTCAACCGGTGCCGGTCATGATGCCCTGCGCCAGGTCGAAGAATTCCTTGAACGCGGGGCCGAGGGTGACGACGAAGACGCCGGGCAGGAAGCAGATGACGAGCGGGAAGACGAGCTTCACCGGCAGCGACTGCGCGCGGGCGAGCGCGCGATCACGACGACGGCTGCGCAGGTCGTCCGCCTGGGTTCGCAGCACGCTCGAGAAGCCAGCGCCGACCTGCTCGGCTTGAATCAGCGCCGAGCAGAAGATCGTCATCGAGCTGACGGCGCAGCGGCGCGAGAGGCGCCGCAGGCAGCGCAGGCGCGAGATGCCGGCGAGGGTCTCCCGCTGGAAGATGCGGAACTCCTCGATCAATTCTTCGGACACATTGTCGCCGAAGCACATCA
>CAYGST010000022.1:1500-19418 GCA_964352415.1 uncultured Planctomycetaceae bacterium
AACTCCTCGATCAGCGCAGTCTCCTCCTGGTCCGACTCCAGCATCTTCGCGAAGGAGGAGTCGAAGCCGAGCCCGGACTCGGACAGGGTCGCGAGCAGCTCGAGCACGACGGGCAGCTCGCGCTCGATCTCGTCGACGCGCTCCTGACGCTTGTTCCTCACGTACTGGAACGGCGCGACCGCGATCAGCACGAAGAGCACCCAGGGCACGAGGCTGATCAAGGTCTGCAGCAGCCCGCCCGCGCCCTCGGCGAGCCCGTCCGCGGCTTCGCGCAGCGGAGCGAGGACATCGGTGAGCGTCAGCACGAGGAGCAGCGTGAGTCCGCCGAGCACGCAGAACACCGCGGTCAGGACGAACGCCGACGCCGATCCCGGCGCGCGAATCCCGGCGCGCGACAGCCAGCCGGCGACGAGGGGCTCGGGGCGCTCCTCCTCGGGCACGCCGGCCTGATCGGCCTCGACGGCGAGCACGCGCTCCCGCGCGAGCCGCGCCTGGGAGCGGCCGACGAAGAGGAAGTAGAGGCCGTACACGGCCAGGCCCCAGAGGCCGACGACGATCAGGGTGTCCATGCTAGTAGCGGATCTTGATCATGCGCGACATCCAGAACAGGCCGACGGCCTGCAGGATCATCGCGGCGGCCAGCAGCTTGATGCCCATGTCGTCGGCGACGAAGGACTCCACGCGCTCGGGGTGCGTCTGCCAGGTGACGACGCCTATGCCGTAGGTGATCGCCAGAATGCCGAGCACCGACCCCTGGGCCTGCATCGACTCGGAGTTGATGCGGCGACGCAGCTCGACGTTGTCGCGCACGCTGCGCGCGACCATCGCGAGCGTCGGCGCGAGACTACCGCCCGTCTCCTCGTGCACGGAGAGCGTGAAGCAGAAGAGCCGGAAGCTCTCGAGGGGGATCGCTGCGTACAGATCCTCGTAGGCCGCGCTCGGGCGCTCGCCGAGGCGGATGGCGCCGACCACGTCGCGCAGATGCGAGCGCAGAGGCTCGCGCGCCTCGCGCGCGGCGGTCTCCATCGCGTCGAGCGTGCCAGCGCCCGCGTGCAGCGCGCCTACGATCAGGTCGATCGCCTCGGTCAGCTGCGTCTCGAGGTGAACCGCGCGGCGCTCCTCGATCGCGGTGAGCGCCAGCGAGACCCCGACGCTTCCGATCAGGAGCAGCGCGAGGCAGAAGATGCCAGGCCAGTCCGCGAACGCGTACAGCCCGAGCCCGAGCCCGCCGAGCGCCACGTAGGCCAGCCAGCCATAGGAGGGCTTGAGGCCCGCGGGATTGGTGACCTCTTGCGGCGCCTCGTCCTCGACGAACGGCTCCGCGAGCCGCTCGACGGTGCGCGCGCGCAGCCGCCGCCGGCGCAGGAACCAGACGCCGGCGCCCAGGCCGAGCGCCAATCCTCCGCCGACGAGGACGTCAGCCATCGGATCTCATCCCCGGCGGCTTGTGGAACAGCTCGAGCGGGAAGTCGAGGCCCTGATCGCGCATCTCCATCACGATGCGCGGCACGATGCCGGTCGCCACGTACTCGCCGACGACCTTGTTGCCCTTCCGGCCGGTGCGGTGGAAGCGGAAGATCTCCTGCAGGAGCGCCGTGTTGCCCTCCATGCCGGCGACCTCGGTGAGCGACTCGATGCGGCGCACGCCGTCCTCGTAGCGGCGCACCTGCACGAGCAGGTCAATGGCCGAGTTGATCTGCTCCCGAATCGCTCGCGAGGGCAGGTCGAGCCCCGCCATCAGCACCATCGTCTCGAGACGCGACAGCGCGTCGCGCGACGAGTTGGCGTGGATCGTCGACATGCCGCCGTCGTGCCCCGTGTTCAGGGATTGGAGCATGTCCAGCGCCTCGCCCCCACGCACCTCACCGACGATGATCCGGTCGGGCCGCATGCGCAGGGAGTTGATCAGGAGGTCGCGCGTCGTGACCTCGCCGCTGCCCTCGACGTTCGGCGGGCGGCTCTCGAGGCGCACGATGTGGTCCTGGTCGAGCAGGAGCTCGGCCGTGTCCTCGATCGTGACGATGCGCTCGGTGTTCGGGATCGCCTCGCACAGCGCAGAGAGGAGCGTCGACTTGCCCGCGCCCGTGCCGCCCGCGATGAGGACGTTCTTGCGCTGGCGGACGACGAAGTCCATGAAGCGCATCATCTCCGACGACCACATGTTCAGCCGCAGCAGATCGTCGCGCCGCAGTCGTTGACGGCCAAAGCGACGAATGGAGATCGTCGGGCCGTCGAGGGAGACCGGCGGGATGGTCGCGTTGACGCGGCTGCCGTCCGGCAGGCGCAGGTCGACCATCGGGCTCGAGAGGTCGATGCGCCGGCCGACGCGCGCGGCGATCCGCTCGATCACGCGCCGGATGTGGTCGTCGTCGCGGAAGCGGACATCGGCGCGCTCGAGGCGGCCGAAGCGCTCGACGTAGATGCGCGTCGGGCTGTTGACGAGGATGTCGGTGACGGCCGGATCCGCCATCAGTGGCGCCAGCGGGCCGACGCCGAGGGTCTCCTGCATCAGCTCGTCGCCGAGCCGTTCGCGCTCCTCCTGGTTGAGGGGGAGCTCCTCTCCTGCCAGTGTGCGGTCGACGAAGTCCTGGACGGCGCGCGCGACGTCCTCTTCCGTACTACCGAGGAGCTGGCGCTCACCGATGTCGTCGAGCAGCCGCTCGTGCAGCTTGGTCTTGATCGTGAGGTAGTCGACCAGCCCGCCAGCGATCGGCTCCTGCTCGCGCCGGCGGTTCGAGCTCTCCGAGCGCGCGGTCTCCGGACGCAAGCGGCTCGCAGCCGCCGTCGTGATCGCCGCGCGGAACTTGTGCCGCGCCTGGCGCATCTCCTGCTCTGCCTCGCGCTCCTGCGCGGGGTTCGGCTCTCCCTCCTCGAGGGGTTCGAGCTCGTCGAAGGCTTGCTCGCTCATGCCATCGCCTCACCGGCAAGGGGGTATTGATGTTGTCCGCTCGCCGAGCCCGGTCGTGGATCGCCCGCCGGCGACGGCAGGCCCTCGATCTCCTCGACGACGCCGTTCAAGGCGCGGCCGAAGCCCCAGCGCCGGCCGCAGGACAGCGCGTACGGCTTGCCCGTGTTCAGGGCGGTGATCAGCTTCTTCTGGAACGGGAAGACGTGGTCCACCTCGCGGCCGAGGCGATCCGTGACGTCCTCGACCCTCAGGTTGCCGGCGACCTTCGGGAAGCTGTAGTTCAGCACGACACGCTGACGCGCCTCGGACACGCCGACCTTCTTCAGCACGTCGAGGAAGTGGACGTTGCCGACCACGCTCGGAACCGTGGCGTGGAACACCACGTAGACGAGGTCGGACAGGTCGAGCGCGGCCATGATGACGCTGTCGAGCATCGGGTAGGTGTCGACGATGACGTACTTGTACGCGCGCCGCGCGAGCGTGAGGATCCGCGACAGACCCTCGTCGTCGACGTGCGACGCCTCGATCGCGTCGAGGGGCGCCGAGAGCACGTGCAGCCCCGTAGAGCTCGGCACGGCGATCTGACGGATCAGGGTCTCGTCGAGCCGGTGGCTCTCGCGGATCGCGTCAACGATCGTGGTCTTCGGCTGGATGTCGAGCATCAGCGCGGCCACACCGAGCTGCAGGGACGTGTCCACGAGCAGCACGTCGTTCGGGTGCTTCATCGACAGCGCGACGGCCGTGTTGATCGAGGTCGTCGACTTGCCCGCGCCGCCCTTGTTGCTGACGAAGGAGATGATCTTGCCGAGCGGCCGGCGCGAGCGCGGCGCCGCGCTGAAGACGCGGTCGAGCAGCTGCTGGAGCTCGCCGCTCGAGAGCGGGCGACGCAGGAAGTCAGCGACGCCGTGGCGCATGCCCTCGATCAGCGCCTCGCTCTCGGAAGCGTCCGTCTCGAAGTCCTCGCTGCGGTACGTCGCGACGACGACCGATTCGGGCGAGCAGTTGTTGACCTCGTCGGTGAAGGCGGTCAGCTCTTGGGCCCCACCCTTGAGCTGGAAGCAGATCAGCTCGGGACGCCGTGAACGCGCCACCTCGACCCCCTGGCGGATGTCGTGCGCCTGGTGCAACACGGGCCTCCACTTCTTGATGCTCTTCAGCGCCGCGGAGACCTCTTCGCGGAGGTTCTCGTCACTGCCGACGATGAGGATGGTGGGGTTCTTCATGGAGTGGGACTCGAGGTGGGATCAGCGAACGAGGGCCGGCGCGTAGACGCGGGCTTCGGGGACGTGCGGGTTGAAGGTGGCGACGCCGCCGGGCTCCATCGAGTTCGGGATCGGCGGCGGCAGCTCGTGCAGCCGCTCGATGAGGTCCTCCCAGTCACGCGACGGGTTGGACGGGTAGACGATGGACGGCTGCTCGCCATCGAACACGGCGCTGGCGTTGCGCGGTGCGATCCACGGCTGCTCCGGGGAGCGCGTGTTCGCCAATTTGGTCACGAGGATGAAGATGTCGCCCTCCTCGCTGTCGCCGTTGCCGCCCTGCGGGTCCTCGCCGGGCTCGATGCGCACGCGACCGAAGCCACAGACGCGTCGCTCGGCCTCGCCGTTCGGCCCCGTCGGAACGGGGAAGAACAGCGGGACGTAGCACTCCGTCCGCGACCAGAACCCGGGATCGAAGTTGGCGTCGTCCGTACCCGGCTGCGGGTCCGGCACCAGGACCTCGAGGTCAGCATCGTCACCGACCTGACTCGCGGTCGGCGCGCGCAGCGAGCCCCACACCAGGCTGTCGTGCAGCGGAACGACGTACTCGTACCCGGCGGACGGCCGCACGCGAATCACGATCGAGCTCTGGCGCGTGGCCGCGTCGTAGCTCCAGGAGCCGCCGTCGTAGATCCACTCGCGGTAGTCCATCCAGATCGGCGCGGCGCCGACCGCCCACTCGACGCCGAGGTTCGAGTCCCCCGCCACGCCCACGCGCACGGCCGGCCGCGCCTGCGCGATGGACGTCGAGCGCAGCGGGATGCCGTGGTGGCGGACCGAGTAGCCGTCGGCCGGGTTCTGGGAGCTGAACAGCGTCCCGAGTCCGAACAGGAGCGGCATCGTGTAGCCGGAGGAGGAGATGCTCGACTGCTCGTCGAGGTCGCTCCAGGGGCTGGTGCTCGACTGCCCGAACGGACGCGTGCGGCGCATGCGGACGAGGACCGAGTCCGCGAACGGTGCGCTGCCGGGGTCCGCGGGCGTGAAGTCGACGCGGTCGTAGCTGCTCTGTTCGCGCCGGATCGGGTTGCCGTCGTAGCCGACCTGCGCTCCAGCCTCGTGGCCGGTGAAGCTTCCGCTGACGATGTCGCCGTACTTCGCGTTCACGCCGCTGCCGAGGCCGACGTCGCCGAGGTAATTGGTCTGGAGGAAGGGCACCGAGGAGCCCACCGCGCCGAGGACGAGGCCCCGGTTCAGCGGGTTGTCGCCCGGGTCCACCTGGGTCTCGAGCGTCACGTACGCGCCCGCCCCTTCGGCGGAGTTGGCGTAGGCCTGAACGAGGTTCTCGCCCGCGAACGGCCAGGATGCCATCAACCGGTTGCGCGAGCGCCGATCGTGATCGCGCACGGCGGCGTCGTCGGTCCCGAGGGTCTCGCGAACGTAGTCGCGCTCCCGCAGCACCTCGAGCGCCGCGGCGTCGGAGGCCGCCTGCATCCGCTCACGGCCGACGCGCACGGTCCCGAGCTCGATCACCAGCGCCAGCATCCCGAGCAGAACGACGGTGATCATCGCGAACAGCACCATCACGGTGCCGCGCGATCGCTGCCGGCCGATCCTCCTCCGTCTCTGAAGCATGGGTGCGCTCGCCTTCCTGCCCGCTACTGGGGCTCGCTGTCGGCGTCGAGGCGTGCCACGTCCTCGAGGGTCGAGTGCGCGGACGGGACGTTCTGGATCTCCGATTCGTCGCCGGTGATCATCTCGACCTCGCGGCTGATCTCGAGAACCCAGGCGTACTCCTCCATCGGGTCACGCTCGACGACCTCCACGCGCTCGTAGATCCCCTCGGGGCTCTTCTTCCGCGGGCTGCAGTAGATGTCGCCCTTCGCGTCGAGCGCGGCGATCAGGCCGTTGAGGTCTTCCGGGTACACCGCGACCACGATCTTTTCGTTGCGCTGGATGCCGGCGGGATTCGACGGACGCAGGACGGCGCCGGCTTGCGCCATCAGTCGCGGCTCGGGGCCGGAGACGATCGAGGCGAGGCGCAGGCGATCCTGCTCGGACGAGTAGCTGCGGTCCTCGAGGATCTCACGCGCCACGCGGCGCGCGCCCTCGTCGGATTCGATGTTCATGCGCAGGTCGAAGCGGTCGGCGAAGCCGAGCAGGCCGAGGCCGGGGATGCGCTCCGCCGGGATCGACAGCGCCGACATTCCGTCGGGGACGAGCCCCGTGATGCCGGGCGCGCTGCCCATCGGCAGGAAGTCCGACTCCGTGAACGCGAGCCCGGCGGCCTTGGGACGGCGGAGGACGCGCCCCAGCACCTGCTCCGGCCCCGGGAGGTAGTTCTTCTCGGCGATGAGGTCCTTGTCCACGTAGGTGTGGAAGAACGTCCCCTGCTCGAGGCTCCAGAGCGACTCCTTCGTGACCTGCTCGCCAGGCTGCAGGGGCACGAAGTTGAGCACGACCGCCCGTTCGTTCCCGGCTCGGACCTCACCGCCTCCGGAGAAGAACTTCTTCAGCCCCATGTCGGTCTTCCCGGTGAACTCCAGGGTCAGGAGCACGCCGAAGATGGCGACGAGCGCGAGCAAGCCGGCGAGGAAGGGGTTCATCCCCTGTGTGTTGCGTTTTCGACGAGCAGTGGCCATGAGTCGAAGGGAGAGAGAGTCGGTCGACGGAGAGAAGAGATAGAGATTGCGGTCGAGGCGTTCGCCGCCCGCTACTCGGGAATGATCACCTCGCGGCGCGCGGGATGCTGCACCGAGAGGAGGCGGCGGAACGGGCGCACGGGACGTGGCCCCGTGCTGGCGGTCCCGGGCAGGAACTGCTGGCCGAGGCCATAGGTGCCGGCATAGACGGAGCCGCCCGGCGGCAGTCCGCTGACGGCGGTGTTGTAACCGGGCGGAAGCTCGCCCCCCGGCTCGACCGTGACGAGGGAGTCGTCGGCGATCGCCGCGGAGGCGGGGCCGGTCGCGGCCGGGTTCGGGTCGTACGCCGTCATGGCGCCCGCCTGATAGGGGTAGTTCACGCGAACGTTGACGAACCCCGCGAGGAAGCTGCCCGAGTCGATCGCGAAGTTCCCGGGGCTGCCGGGCGCGCGGACCTCTTCGAGGACCGGGCGGAAGCGGATCGTCTCGGCGCCGCCGCTGGACCAGTCACGGTCGACGACTTCGGGGATGAAGACCGTCGAGCCGGTCGGGCCCGTCACGAGCGCGCCGGGGTAGCGCAGCACCGGCGTACCATTCGGCAGCTGATCGTTGATCATCAGCGGACGCAGCGCCTGGTTGACGATCGGGAACGTCGCGAACAGATCGTCGACCTGCCCCTCGTTCAGTCCTCCGATCTCGACGACCAGCTTGGACTCGTCGTAGATCGACGTCGTGACCCGCGGGTCCAGCAGGGCCTCGTCGAAGGTCATGGTCGCTGGCAGCGGCGCGCGCGCCAGCTCCTGGGCCGCGAGCTTCGCAGCGCCCTGCACGGTCTGGGCCGCGAGCGTTGCGCGGCCGAGGTCGAGCAGCACGACGAACAGCAGGTACATCGCGAACGACACGAGCGCGAACTCGACGAGCACGGCGCCGCGCCGCGGGCCGGAGGCCCGCGGACGCGACTTCGCGTAGGTCTGTTCCCTGGTGCTCATTCGTAGGTACCCACTTCACCTGGAGCGGTCGGTTGCCCAACGCCGCTCCGGGTCTCGGGCGAACGGGTCCTAGAGACCGGAGGAACCGGTCTGGCCGTCGATGATGAGGTCGCCGGCACCGTTGCCGAAGACGTCGGTCGTCGTCTGCGGGCCCTGCTGCATGTCGAGCGTCAGGCCGCCGTTCGGACCGGCGATCGTGTTGAACAGGCGACCGGACTCGATCGGGGCGGCGTCGGCCTGGTTGCTGCTGGGCAGCACGCCGGCGACCGTGCCGAGCAGGTCGTTGGTCTTGTGACCGAGCATCGAGACGGCGACGGCCGTGGTGAGAGCAACGCCGGCGACGAGGAGGCCGTACTCGACCAGGGCAGCGCCGCGCTTCTTGTTGGACTTCTTGAGCTGAGTGTGGAGTTTCATGGTTCTGATGCCTTCCTCGAGGAAGGACTTGCGGTGGGTCCTACGGAAATCGAGTCGTCGCGGCGTTCGCACCGAGGGGGCGGTGGTCGAACGCCTCGACACGAGAATCGCCTGCCTGGCGAGTCTCGGATAGGGGTCTCCTGGAAAGGGAGTCCCCCGAACCCGCTCCTCCTGCGGAGACGGGCGTGCTGTGGTGGGAGTCGCGGCCGCGCACCTGGCGAACGCGAATCCCCGGGAAGTGGCGACTCATCGCGCGACCTCCCCGAACTGGGCCTCGAGGCCGGCGAGGCGCGAGGCCGCCGGCGTGAAGTCCTCCTTGAGGCGCAACGAGACCTGGTAGCGCTCCATGGCGAGCGTGTGGTTGCCCGCCGCTTCCTCGATCAGGCCGAGGTTGAAGGCCACTCGCCAGACCGGCGCTCCGAGTCGACGCGCGCGCTCGAGCTCGATGCGCGCGTCCTCCAGGTCGCCGCCCATGTAGAGAACGCTGCCGAGCGACTCGCGCAGCCCCGAGTGGTCGGGCGTGTAGCGGATCTGCTGCTCGAGCACGCGGCGCGCCGACGAGAGGTTGCCCTCGTGGATCGCGATGCGCGCGCGCAGCACGCCGGCCTCGGGGTGACGCGGCTGCACGTCGAAGATGTCGTCGAGGTAGGCGCCCGCGCGTTCACGCCGGCCCATCTCGTAGGTCTCCGAGGCGAGCACGTAGAGCGTCGGCACGTGGCCCGGGTAGTCGAGGCTCAGGCGGCGCAGATCGTTGTAGATGCGGGCGCCATCGACGACGCCGTTCGTCTCGGGCGGCACGCCGCCGTTGGCCTTCTGCTCGTCGAGCTGGTCGACGAGCGCAAGCAGGCGCGCATCCGGCCCCATGTCCTCGTGGCGGTAGCCGGGGAACGGCGTCGTGCACGCAACCGCGCCGAAGGCGACGAGCGCGGCGAGCGTCCAGCGTTGAAGAGAGGACGACTTCACTGCTGCCCCCCTGCGACGTCACCGTTCGTGCCGTTTCCGTCCGACGTCGCGTCGGACTCCTCGAGCTCACCCGTCCCTGCCTCGCCTTCGGCCGGCTCGGGCTCGGGGCGCGGCGGGAGCACGGCTTCCAGCATCTCGGCGCTGTCCGGGAAGACCCACATCGCAGCGTCCGGAAGCGGATCGCGCACGATCGTCGGTCGGATCATGATCACGACCTCGAGGTCGTCGTCGGAGTAGTCGAAGCCCTGGAACAGCAGCCCGAGCATCGGGATGTCCTTCAGCCACGGCGCACCGGAGTCGGTGTCCGAACGCTGCGTCTGCTGCAGACCGCCGACGAGCAGCGTCTGACCATCGAGGAGGCGCGAGCTGCTGCGCAGGAGCCGGCTCTCGAAGGCGAAGGTGGCGGGGTTCGCCCCGGTCGCCTCGGAGATCGCCTGGGTCAGCAGAGCATCGGGCGTGATGATCTCGGGCGCGAAGTCGATCGTGATGAAGTCGTCCTCGCCGACGAGCGGCCGCACCGCGAGGTTCACGCCGAACTCGATGAAGGCCACCGAGTTGAACACGCCCTGGATCCCGACCTGCGTGCCGAACGACTGCTCGATCGGAACGCGGCCACCGACCTGGAACAGCGCCAGTTCGCCGGAGAGCACGGACAGCGTCGGGTTCGCGAGGCTCCTCGCGAGGTCTTCCTGCTCGAGGAAGCTGAAGAGCGAGTCGATCGCCCAGTTCGAGCCGCTGAACTGCAGCTGGTTCGTGAGCGAGCCCTCGAGGAACGAGAACGCGTTCTGGACGTCCTGGCCGGTCGCCCCCACCCGCGCGGCCGCGGGCCCTTGCAGCGTCGTCGCCGATCCAGCGGGGTTGAGCCCGCCCTGGTCGAAGTCGCCGGTGATGACGCCGACGTCCGACTGGTAGCTCAGGAGCTTCGTGCGGTTCACCTCGTAGAGGCGAATGTCGACGCGCACCTGAGGCAGGTCGACGACGTCGATGAAGGACAGGATACGCCCGTTCGCGAGCTCGAGCGCCGAGGCGCGCGCGATGTTCGCGTCGACGCGATTGTCGAGGCCCGACTGCCCGAGGTTCGTCTGTCCACCGTTGCCGATGCCCTGGCCGAGTCCGGCCAGCAGGCCCTGGGTCTGCTGGCGGTTCGAGCGGTTGTCGCTGAACAACGATCCGGCCTCGTCCGCGATCACGTCGATGTCGTCGCCGATGGCGAGATCGTCGCCCTCGAAGATGCGCGTCGTGCCCGTCACCCCATCGGTCAGCGTGACGTCGGGGCCCTTCACGTTGCCGACGTAGAGCTTGTAGGCCAGGCTGAGCACGCGCGAGAGCGCGATCTGATCGGGCACCTCCCCTTCCAGCACGAGGATGTCCGCCTCGTCGTCCGGGGTCGCGCCCTTCTGGATCCGACGCACGGTGACCTTCTCGCCGCCGATCGACTGGATCGCGGCCATGAGCTGGTCCTCGGCGGGCATCGCAGCGCCGAACTCGGGCAGGCCCTCGACCTGGATCAGGTTGATCACGCCTCCGCTCTTGCGCCCGGCCTTACCGTCGGCCGAAGCCGAGGTCTGCGCGTCTTCCACGGCCTGCGCGGCCTCGCCGACGAGGATCGACTGCTGCGTCGGGCCCGCGTTCAGCCAGGCGTTGGCGATGTCCTCGGCGCGACGCGAGTAGACGGCGCGCGGAACGCGGCCGGTGAGGACGAGGGCGTCGCGGTCCGGCGCCTTCTCGACCTTGAGGCTCGGGTGGATCGTCGTGAGTGTCCGCTCGAGCAGCGAGAGGTCCGCGGTGACGACCACGTCGATCTGTTCGATCTCGCCGTTGACGTACCACACCAGGATGGAGGTCTGCCCCGGCTTGTTGCCGAGGGCCAGCAGCTCACGCGTGTTGAGCAGACGGGCGTCGAGGATCTCGGACGAGCCGACGGCGACGCGCTCGACCTCCTTGTCGAGCGGGAGGCGCAGGTGCGTGTGGACCCGCAGCGTGTGCTGAGGCCCCTGCAGGATTCCGCTGCGCGGCGAGACGTAGTTCGCGACGGGCGTCGCCGCCGTCCGCGGCTCAGGCTCTGCGCTCGTCGGGATGGGCAGGAAGACGCCGGGCGTGCTCGCGGGGGGCTGTGGGCCAACCATCCACGCGCCGACGGCAAAGCCGCTCAGCACGGTGGCGAAGGCCGCAGCGCCCACGACGCGCGAGGCGCGAGGGTGCACGAGGCTCCATGCCTGGACACGACGCCAGCGCGGCGCGCGCACCTCGGGTGCGGCAGCCGGCTTCTTCGCCGTCTTCAGGGCCTCGATCCAGATCTCGGGTCCGATGCTCATCTCCGTTGTCGTCTCCCCTCCGATGCCCGGCCTGCCCGGGCAACGATCCGTCGAAAAGCGCTGGGAATCCGGCGCCCCTTACAAGCTTGCATTTTGCACCAGCCCGCTGCTTCCGTGGGCCCCGGGGGATGATTCCCCTGAAAAAAAGGGCGCACGTGCGCGAGCGGTGCCTGATCGGTGCGAGTGTTCATTGCGGGGACCAGCGTGAGCGCTGCGGCGGACGCAAGGGCACCTGCCAGGCCCACGCACGTCGGTCCTCTCCGAGCGACGAGTCCGCTGGACCCGCCCTCGGAGGGGGTTCTTTCTCCTGAAAGAATCCCACGCGAGGGGCATGGACCGCAGCTCTCACCCACAACAGGGATCAATACCTCCGAACTTCCGGAGGACTCTAGGAAGACGGATTTATCTCCCGGGATTTCGAGCGCGAGCCCTGTCGGCCACGGTCCTGGAGCACAGCGGCGAGTGGAGGACGCGCAGGTGCGGGCCGCTGACCCGCCTGCCTCGTCACCCTGACGTCGTCTGCCGAGCTGACTGCCGCCGAGCCGGTCGGAGACGACGGGTCAGCGGCGAGCGGATCGACCCTGCGCCCGCTGTGCGGGTCACGGGACTCCCGGCGATGAGGGCGAATCGCGCCTGCGACTCGAGCCACTCGTGGGCGGGAAGAGATGACCGGGCAGCTCGACGAGTCGATGGCTTCTCGCCGACCTGACCCGGTCCATTCCCCCACTTCGCTAAGGGGTCGGCAACACGGATCTGGGAAGGGAACTTGCGAAAAATCTCCAATCGGCCCCTTCCGCTTCGACGAGGATTGCGCTAACGCCGCGTCAGCTCTAAACGGGGCGAAACGCCTTGTCCCCTTTCCTGGGGCCGTGCAGGCGCCTACCTCCCGGATCGCGCCCCCAGCGCACGGAATCGCGTCGACCTGGCAGCCCGTGGCGGACGTACTTTCGATCCAGATCTTCGGCCTCCCGCCGCGGGCTAGAACTCGATCCGCTCTCGAATCGAGACGTGCTGGCCCTCCCCGACGACGACGTGATCGAGCAGCGGGATTCCGATCAGCCTCCCGGAGTCGGCGAGACGACGCGTGACCTCGTAGTCCTGCGGCGAGGGCTCCGGATCTCCGGAGGGGTGGTTGTGCACGACGACGATGGCGGCGGCAGGATGGCGGATCGCCGGCAGGAAGACCTCCCGCGGGTGAACGAGGGAGGTGCTGAGCGTGCCCTCCGAGACCTGCTCCACGCCGGTCAAGCGGTGCCGGCCGTCGAGCAGCAGGACGTGGAAGGTCTCCCGTTCGAGCCCCCGCAGTCGCGGCGCCATCAGCCGGTAGACGCCCCCCGGCGTTCGGACCGAGTCCTGTGCGCTCCAGCGCGTCGCCTCGACTCGACGGCCGAGCTCGAAGATCGCCTGGAGCTGCGCGCCCACCTCCGGCGGCAGCCCACCTCGGCCCACGAGGTCCGCCAGGCCTGCGCGTGACAGCCGTGCCAGGCCGAACCCCTCGAGCGCGGCGGCGAGGGGCCCGGCGAAGCCGTGCGCCGCGGCGCCGACGGCCTGCTCGAGCAGCTCGGCGAGCCTCGCCGCTTCGAGCGTCGCTCGCTGACTCGAACCGAACGCCACCCCCACAGTGCACTTCGACGAGCGGCGCCGGCGACGGTCACCCACGCCCTTCGAGATTGCAGCGCGCGATCCGGCCAGGCCGTCGAGCGCCCGGCGCCCGACGCCGAAGCCAGCGGGCCGTTGCTTCCCACGACACGGGGACGATGAGCGCTCACGTTGAGGTCAGCCTCCACCTGAATTCCCGCCGCAGGGACCGCAACCTCCGCTCGAGTCAGGGCCGTTCGATCGGAACTGGAACGTCGCATCTCGGCCGCCCCAGGGGCGATTCGCGCCATGCGCGCCCCTTGGGGGCCTGCGTTCCTCCCTGAATGGGGCGCGCGGCTCCTCACCTGGAGTCCCAGCAAAGGAATAGAACGCCGGAACTCGACCGATGGACTTTGTATGGATATGAGGTCGAAACCCGCCTCACTTCCGACTGCCAACGCATGACCTACCTCTCCGCAGCGACACTCCTCTTGGGCCTGTGGGCTGTCGAGGTCGTCGTGTTCCTCTTCTCCTATCGCGTGCACTCCCGCAGCTGACACCGTGTCGGACGGATGAGCGGCCGGTGCGCCCCGGTCACTCGCGACGCCCGATGCGATGCGTGCGCCGCGCGGCCTCCTCTCCTAGGGAGACGCGCGGCAACTGTGAGGGCGGCCGTCCTCGGGAACGGCCGCTCTCGTCCATCCCGGTCCACCGTGCACCGCGGCTCCTCGTCGCTCCTCAGCACCCGTTGAAGCCGAGCGCTCCGCGCGCTCAGAGCTCCTCGCGGAACTCGACGAGGGTGGCGTCGAGCTCGCGAGCCGTCTTGGCGGCGAAGGACTGCGCCGGCGACTCTCCCTCCCCGCAGCCGCGGACGAGCTCGAACAGCACGTGCTCGCCGTACCAGGTCACGAGGAAGTCGACGAACGCGAGGGACTGCGCGTAGGCGCGCGTGATCTTCGCTTCGTCGCTCCAACCGGCGAAGCTGCCTTTCAACTCCGCGAGCGAGAACAGAGTCGCCGCCGTGAGCTTCCCGCGCGCGGTCTGCACCTCGAGCGCGCGTGTCCCGGGCTGCGCCTCGAGCCACTGCGCGAGCCCCTCGTTCAGCCAGCCGGGCACGTCGCGTCCGCCATAGGAGCGCACGAAGGCGTGCACGAGCTCGTGGCGCAGCACCCGTTCGAGGACGTGACGCTCGCTGGAGTAGTCCCCCACCGGAACGCGAACCACGCCGTCGTAAACGCCGCCCGCCCAGTGGCCCACGCCGGTCACCTGGGTGAACTCGTCGCGCTTGTACAGCACGACACGGATCTTCGGGTCGCCGTGTCCGACCGGGTAGTGGTTGAACGCGAGCCCGAACTCGTCGTAGACCTCCTCCAGCTGACGCGTGACGTCGAGGTAGCCCGTCTTGAGCAGCTCCTGCCGCTCGCCGTCGTACGAGAGCAGGAAGTGCGCGGTCTCGTCGGTCCAGAACTCCTCCTCCGTCTGCGCCTCCTTCTTCCAGCGCTCGAGCAGGCGCGCGAGGTCCTCGCGCTTCGGTGCCAGGTCGACGGCGCGCTGCAGCGTCGCGATCGGCACGTCGAGCTCGAACTCTCCGGAGTCGCGCTGGGCGCGCGCGAGGCGGGCGAGCGCCTCGGCGAGGTTGCTCGCGAAGATCGCCTCCCCCGGAACGGCCTCGAGGCACTGCTCGAACAGCTGCACGGCCAGCTCGAGGTCGCCGGCCTCCAGCGCTGCGATCGCCTCCTCGTTGACCTCGGACCAGACGCCGCCGACGTCGGCCGGCGCCTGCGGAGCGTGCGTCTCCGCGGGCGTTCGATCCTCGACCTCGAGCGGCGCGTCGTCTGTGGGTGCTACGGGCCGCAGCACCGACGCCTCGGGCTCGGACGAGAGTCCGCGGTCCCAGAACGTTCGCGCTCCGCCGAAGCTGCGCGCGAGCAGGGCCAGCAGGGCGATCGCGACGAGCGCCAGGACGCCTTTCAGTCCGCCGCTCATGCGTCGCGCTCCTCGGCCTGGTCGGGCAGCGGCAGCTCGCGGTCCGCGAGCTGCCCGGGGAACGGCGCGTAGGCCGCGGGATAGGCATGCTCGCGCTCGATCGCGCGCACGCGCGTCAGGTAACGCTCGTGGACGTCGAGCAGCACCTCTTCGGTCAGCGGGTCGCAGAAGTACGTCCGGCAGCCGAGCGGCCTGCCCTCGCGGGCCGTGCACAGTCCGCGCACGTGGTACGGGCAGCGGCCTTCGGCCTCGGGCGGATGCGCCTCGGGATGCTTCGCGACCGCGTAGTCGGTCTCGAGCGCCGTGGCGTAGAGCCGATGTCCGGCCTCCTCGAAGCGACAGCAACGACCGCTCAGCTCGCAGCGCGGCGAGTGCGCCGCGACCTCCGCGTCGAGCTCCGCGTAGAGCTCCTCGAGCGCCGCGAAGGCACGCGCCTGCGCCGCGGGATCGGGCAGCGGCGTGATGCCGGGGCACGTCGCGCGCGCCGCCTCGAAGCCGTCCGCGTCCTCGAGCACGGAGGTCCAGTACGGGAACTGACGGCAATGACGGGGCCGCGCGTCGTAGACGGTGCACTCGTTGCGGCCCTCGAGCAGCGCGCAGGCCCCGCTCTCGCCGCCCGCGACCTGTGGACGCTCGCGCAGCGAGAGGCGCAGCTGGCCGGTGCGGGGGTCGGGGACCTTGCGCAGGCCGTCGCGCGCGAACGCCTCGGGTTCGCGCCCGAGCGCCGCGGCCAGGGCGTCGATCTCATCGGCCTCGACCCAGACGTAGCCACCGCCCCCGGTGCAGCAGCGCCCGGAGCGCTGGCAGCGGAAGCGGAAGGGCACGACGCCGTCGAGGCCGGGCTGAGCGCTCATGCCGGGATCTTAGACCATTCGCCGCAGCGCGAGCGGAGTGCCGGCGCTTCGCGCTCGATCCTCACGCGCTCAAGACGTGACGGGAAGGCGTGCGCGTCTACCGCCGACGCCCCGACGACGGCCCGCGGCGGCGCACGTGGCGGGAGCTGGCTCCCTGCCGGTAGTCGAGGTCCTCACGGCCCTTCAGCTGCCCCTGGATGTCCGCGATCAGCTCCTCCCAGGACTGGTAGCGGACGTCCTTGTCCTTGGCCATCATCTTCTCGACGAAGTAGTGGAGGTGCGGCGAGAGCTTGCGGCCCTTGAGCTCGGGCGAGGACAGCGACTCCATGATCTGCTTGCGCAGCGTGTCGCGGTCGTCCGAGCCCTCGAACGGAAGGCGCCCGACGACGAGCTGGAAGAGGGTCACGCCGAGGCTGTAGATGTCGCTGCGCAGGTCCGCGCTCGCGCCTCCTTGGGCCTGCTCCGGTGACAGGTAGGCGACGGTGCCGACCGCGCTGTCGGTCGGGTTCACGGGCGGCGCTTCTCCATCGGCGGCGAAACCGAGGTCGATCAGCTTCACCCGTCCGTTCGCCGACAGCATGATGTTGCCGGGCTTCACATCGCGGTGGATGACGCCCTGGCTGTGCAGGTAACGCAGCACCTCGGAGGCCTCGAGGATGATGCGCAGCGCGGGCGCCTCCTCGAGCGCCGTGCCCTGGTCGAGGATCTCGAGCAGCGTCGAGCCGTCGACGAACTCCATGCGCGTGAAGTAGGTCTGCCCGCTGCGCGCGACGCCGTAGCCGGCGACGAGGCCGGTGTGCTCGAGCTGCTCGAGCAGCTTGGACTCCTGGACGAACGCCTTGCGCGTCGCGGGCGTTCGCGTCGCCTCCGGGTTCAGCACCTTGAGGGCGAGGATCTTCCCCGTCTTCTTGTCGCGGGCGCGAAACACGTCCGCCGTTCCTCCGCGGCCGGCGCGGCCGAGCACCTCGTAGCCCGGGATCTCGGGGATCTCCCCCGCCTGCGTCCGGCGCATCTTCGCGACCCAGGCCTCCTCGCGTCCGAGCACGTCCATCAGGAGCTCGTCGAGCTCTTCACCGCCCTGCAGGCGAGGCACGAGCGTCTCGGCGTCGGAGCGCTCGAGGTGGCCGCGGTGCACGAGCAGCGCGAGGAATTGCAGGTCGGCCTTGGGGCTCATCGGTCGGGCGGGGGAACAGGCCCGAGGGAGGGCATTGGGGCGAATAGGCGGCCGACCTTTTTGCCAAGGCTCGGCGGCTCGAGTCAAGGCCAGGCGGGCGGGGGTCCGAAAGCTGAGCCACGCGGGCGTTCCCCGGCCCACTATCTCTCCTCTATCGGGCCGGGGACGCTCTATCCCCCACCTCTCCCCAGGTCACGGCCGCCCTGTGTCTCAACCCAAGAGCTCCAGCGTCCACCGCTATTTCCCGCTGGCGGACTCCTTCGTGGAAGTCCGGCAGTTCGAGAAGGACGCCCCCCTGCACGACGCGCCGCGCGGTCTCGACCGCGCGGGCTACAAGCGCTTCGTCGTGCAGACCTGCATGCCCGAGTTCGGCGCCGAGCTCGAGGCGCAGCTCGAGTCGCTGTTCCCCGATGACCCCAAGGTCGCCGAGGACTTGCTCTACGGGCTCTGCATCGAGGTGAACCCGGCCCTCGAGATCAACACGGTCAGCCTGCGCCCGCGCCAGGAGGACACGCCGCTCACGCAGACGCGCACCGAGACCCGACGCGGACCGAAGCCCCTCGACACCTTCGATCACCTGCGTCGCGTCGCGCGTGACCTCGACCGCAAGCTGCGCCGGCGCGTCCACGGACAGTCGGAAGCCATCGAGCACCTCTGTCGCGTCGTGGAGAAGTCGGCCGCCGGACTCGCCGCCCCGAACCGGCCGCTCGGCAGCTTCCTGTTCGTCGGTCGCACCGGCACGGGCAAGACCGAGCTCTCCCGCTGCCTCGCCCGCGAGCTCGCCGCCGCCGACCTCGATCCGAACGACAGCCTGATCCGGATCGACTGCACCGAGTACGCCCTGGCCCACGAGTACAGCAAGCTGATCGGCTCGCCACCCGGCTACATCGGCCACGAGG
>CAYGST010000022.1:19428-20243 GCA_964352415.1 uncultured Planctomycetaceae bacterium
GCGGCCAGCTGACGAAGAAGCTCGTGGCCAACCCGCGCGCCGTCGTGCTATTCGACGAGGTCGAGAAGGCCCACCCGCGGATGCACAACCTGCTGCTGCAGATCCTCGAGGAGGGCTGCTTGACCGACGGCCGCGGCCAGCGCGTCACCCTCGAGGAGACGTTCGTCATCCTCACCTCGAACGCCGGCGCGGAGGAGATCCAGGGAGCGACACGCTCCTTGGGCTTCCACCCGCCGGAGCAGCTCGGCAAGAACACGTTGCAGAGCATCACGAAGAACGCGCTCGAGCGTTCGTTCAGCCCTGAGTTCCTCGGTCGCCTCGACGCGGTCCTGTTGTTCTCCGAGCTCGACGGCTCCGCCGCCCGCGAGATCGCCCAGGACCAGCTCACGAGCCTCGCGGTCCGCGCCCGCCGCCGCGGCGCGCGCGTCGCCTTCACCCCGGCCGTCGCCCGCTGGGTCGTCGACCGCGGCTTCTCCCAGCAGTACGGCGCCCGCGAACTCCGCGGCGTCATCCAGCGCGAGATCGAGCCCAGCCTCGCCTCCCTGCTCCTGCACACCGAACTCCCGGACGACCACCTGATCCGCGTCCGCATCCGCCAGGGCGAACTGGAGCTCGAAGTCGAAGACTGAGCCCAAGCCCCGCAAGCCCCCCCGCAGCTTGCCCCCCAAGAGAACGCGCACGACGAGCCCCCGCTGCCCGCCGTGCGCGTTCTGCGTGCTACGCCCTCCGTGCTCCGTGCTCCGTGCTACGTGAGCCGCAAGCGTGCGACTCACCGCCCATCACCGAGCACCGAGCGCCCCCACGCCCCTGTCAAT
>CAYGST010000023.1:0-20136 GCA_964352415.1 uncultured Planctomycetaceae bacterium
AGGTCAGGCCGCAGGAGCCCCGCCCGGAGGTGAAGCCGACCGACCCCTCGCCGCGACCGAGCCAGCCCGGGCGCGGGCCGACGCGCCTCGCTGCCGCGACTGCGGTCGGTGAGTGACCGGAGCGACCCCCCCGGCCGCCTCAATCGAGGTGACCGCGCTCCGAGTCGCCCATCTCCACCGCCCGGTGGGGGAAGTACTCCTTCCAGCGGCGGTCGACCGTGGCCGCGGTCTCCGCGTCGCAGAAGAGCTCCTCCGGATAGGGCTCCTTCATGCGCGCGTCGATCAGGACCGGCGCGCTGAAGCTCGCGTGGTTGTGGACGAGGCTCGTCTCGCGCGCGTGCAGGTCCGCGCCCGGATCGAAGCGCGTGAACGTCGTCCACAGGAAGTTGATGGACGAGCGGGTCGCGCGCTTCGCGTCGTCGGAGAGGACGAGTAGCGGCCAGTCCGCGAAGGCCGGGTCCTGCACGAGGAGCGCGCCGATGTCCGGCTCCTCGCCGTGCGGCGCCGCCTCGATCACGAGGCAGCCGGGGCAGAAGACCTGGACGTCGCGGACGGCACGCGAGGGCTGGCCGGTGAACTCCGTCGGCAGCTCGCGGCGCTTCTCGCCGAGACCGACGAGCACGCCCTTGCTGCCCTCGTTGAGCCGCGGACCCGCGTAGTCGAGCGTGTCCATCGAGAGGTTCGCGAACACAAACAGGTCCGTCTCGAAGTCCGCGCGCTCGAGGATGTGCTGCAGCACGGTGGGGAAGTCCTTCAGGTCGAGCGGTCGATCGACCAGCAGCAAGAACTTCGTCAGCGAGAGCTGGCCCTCGCCGAGGATGCGGAAGGCGCTGACGAGGGCCTCGCGTTTGTAGCGCTCGCGCACGACGGCGGCGGACAGCGAGTGATAACCGGTCTCGCCGTAGCTCCACAGGTCGACCACCGCGGGCATCACGACCGGGAACAGCGGCGAAAGGAGCTCCTGCAGGTAGTCGCCGAGGAAGAAGTCCTCCTGCCGCGGCTTGCCGACGACCGTGGCGGGATAGATGGCGTCGCGGCGGTGCAGGAGCTTCTTCACGCGGATCCACGGGAAGTCGTGCACCTCGGAGTAGTACCCGTAGTGGTCGCCGAACGGACCTTCGGGTCGCCGTTCGCCGCAGGGGATCTCGCCGACCAGCGTGAACTCCGCCTGTGCGACCAGCGGCAGCGGCCCGTGCGGGTTCTTGGCCATGGCGACGCGGCCGCCCTGGAAGAGGCTCGTGAGCAACAGCTCCGGCACGTTCTCCGGCAGCGGCGCGATCGCGGAGAGGATCAAGCCGGGCGGACCGCCGACGATCACGTGGATCGGCAGGTTCTCGCCGCGCGCTTCGGCCTCCGCGAGGTGGAAGCCGCCGCCGCGGTGGATCTGGATGTGCGCGCCGACGGCGTCGTCCCCGTAGACCTGCGCCCGGTACATGCCGAGGTTCGGGCCGCCCGTGACGGGGTGCTGGGTGTAGACGAGCGGCAGCGTCACGAACGGGCCGCCGTCGCGCTCCCAGGTCTTCAGCACGGGCAGCTTCGACAGGCGGGGCTCGTCCTGAACGCGCTCGAGGATCGGCGCGCGCCACGCCTTGCGCATCCCGACCTTGGCCAGCGAGCCGAACAGCGAGCGCTTCTCCCACAGCTTGCGCGGCGTCGGCGGGACGAGCTCTTCCGGCAGCTTGGCGACCTCCGCGATGATCTCGCCGGGCCGATCGCCGAAGCCGAGGTCGACGCGCCGCTTGTTCCCGAACAGGTTCGTGACCAGCGGGAAGTCGGAGCCGACGACATTGCGGAACAGGAGCGCGGGGCCGCCGGCCGCGATGACGCGCCGGTGCACCTCTGCGACCTCGAGGTCGGCCGAGACGGGAGCGTCGATCTCGACCAGCTCCCCCGCTTCGCGGAGGAGCCCGAGGAACTGACGCAGGTCGCGGGGGGGGCTGGACGACCCGGATTGACTCACGATTACTCTTCGTCGAGCAGCATCACCGCGGAGGCGTTGAACTCGTAGGGATCCTCGGGGATCGACAGCTCTCCGCCGGCCTCCTCCTCCATGTGCTCGCGATCCTCCTCGGACAGCTCCTTCGGATAGAACGAACCCTGAATCAGGACACGCTTGCCCGCAGCGTCCTTCGGGAACATGTACTTCCCGCCGCAGCCGGTCTCCCAGCGCACGAAGGCCGTCGCGCCTTCGTCCTCCACCTCCATCCAGCAGCCGGCCTTCTGGCAGACGGTGACGATCCGTGCCTCGACGAGGAGGGTCCTGTCGAAGAACTTGGGGGGTTCGGCGTTCACCACGGCGAAGTGAACGATGTCCCGGCGCTCCATCGGCTCGCCGATCGGGTCTCCGTCGGGCAGCGCGGGGGCGCTGCACGCACCGAGCCAGAGGAGCGAGGTGGCGAGGAGGGCGGTGAGGGCGCGGATCATGGGGTCGGACTCCGGAAGTTGGGTGTCACGGGGCTGAAGGGCCGCTCAGAATAGGCCCGATGCGCCGATAGGGTCCAGGGGACGCCGCCCCGGCAAACCTCGAAACCCGCTCCGAGAGGCCCGGTTCGACGGCCGCGCACCGACCCAACCGCCTGATCCTCCATGTCCAGACGAATCACTCTGCTCGTTCCCGCGGCCCTCCTGGGCCTCTTCGCCCTGCCCAGCACCGGCCTCGGCCTCGCCACGCAGGAGGCCGCCGTCGAGACCCGGGAGACCTCGATCCCCTGGAACCGCCGGACGGTGGAGCACCTCTTCAACCGGGCCGGCTTCGGCGTGCGGGCCGGCGCCGCCGCCAAGGCGCTGCGTAGGACTCCGGAGGAGGTCGTGGAGGAGCTCCTCGCGGGGAAGAAGGCGGTCGAGCCGCCCTACTACGAGCAGGGCATCACGGTGGAGATGGCGGCGCAGCGCGCCACGGACCGCTCCGACAAGCGCCGCGCCCGCGCGCTGTGGAGCCGCGACGACCGCGCGCAGCTGCTCGATTACTCGAGCTGGTGGGTGGACCGAATGGTTCAGCACGACGACCCGCTGCGCGATCGGATGTCGCTCTTCTGGCACGGGTTGTTCGCCACGAACTACCAGACGGTCAAGCGCTCCTACGACCTGATCGAGCAGCACCACCTGATCCGCGAGAACGCGCTCGGCAACTACAGCGACTTGCTACACGGCATCGTCAAGGACCCGGCGATGATCGCGTTCCTCGACAACGAGAAGAACCGCAAGGGCGCGCCGAACGAGAACCTAGCACGCGAGCTGATGGAGCTCTTCAGCCTCGGCGAGGGTCATTACACCGAGGACGACGTGAAGGAGGTGGCGCGCGCCTTGACGGGCGAATCGCGCGACCGGCTCGGGAACTACGTCTACACTGCTCGCTATCACGACGGCGGTCGCAAGACGATCCTCGGCGAGACGGACCGCTTCGACGCCGACGGCGTCGTCGACCTGATCCTGCGCCAGACCGCTTGCTCGCGCTACATCGCCGGCCGCATCATCACCTACCTCGAGGGCGTCGCGCCGGACGAGGTGCGCCTCGCCGAGTACGCCGCTTGGTTGAAGCGCCACGACTACGAGATCGAGCCGTTCCTGCGCAAGCTGCTGCTCGACCCTCGCTTCTACCGCGAAGATGTTCTCGCGGCGCGGGTGATGAGCCCGCTCGACTACTACGTTGGCCTGACGCGTCGACTGTCCATGAAGGTCGATTCGAAGGTTCTGATCGCGGCTGCCGCGCAGCTCGACCAGCGCCTGTTCGATCCGCCCAGCGTCAAGGGCTGGGACGAGGGCGAGGCCTGGATCACGACGGGCTCCTTGCTCCAGCGCGGCAACACGACGGGGCTCCTGCTCGGGACGATCGACGTGCGCGCGACGTTCCAGCTCAAGCCCGAGCGCGACCCGTTCGAGGTGGATTCGGAGCGTCGCCGGGCGACGGCCGAACCGCAGCGCCGAGGCCGCGAGGTCGCCGGGGACGATTCCATGGGGGACGACTCCGCGAACGAGGGCGGCATGGGGGACGACTCGATGGACGATGGCGGCATGGGCGACGATTCCATGGGCGGCATGGATGATGACTCCATGGACGACGGCGGCATGTCGATGGGCGACTCGGTGATGAGCCGTGAGCCTCGGGCCAACGACGCCAAGGATGACCTGCCCAAGGAGATTCGAGACGTATTGCGGGAGATGGGCTCCACGTACCGCCCGCAGGTCAACCTGAACTACCGACTGCGTGGCATGAAGTCGCAGACCGACGCGAAGATCGTCAGCGCGCTCCTCGAGGAGCTGCTCGCGATTCCCGTGCCCGAAGACACCCGGGCGCGCGTGCTGTCGCACTTCCGCGCAGAGCGTGAGCGCGTTGGCCTCACCGAGGAAGGCCTGTTGGAGAACCCCGAGCTCGCCGAGCCTCTCCTGCGTCGTCTGGCGCACCTGATCCTGAGCCTTCCCGAAGCGCAACTCAGCTAACTCACCATGACGAACCTCACTCGACGTTCCTTCCTCACGCGTGGCCTGAGTGCTGCTGGCGGCGCGACGCTGATGGCGACGCCCGGCGTCAGCCTCAGCATGCTCGGTGGCCCCCGCGGCGAGGACGAGCGCACGCTCGTCCTGGTCGAGTTCAAGGGCGGCAACGATGGCCTGTCGACGATCGTTCCCTACGGTGACGACGTCTACCATCAGGTTCGCAAGAGCACTCGCATCGAGCCGAAGCAGGTGCACCGCATCGACGAGTACCGGGGCTTTGCACCGGACCTCAAGGCGCTCAGTCGCCGCTACGCGGCCGGCAAGGTCGCGGTGATCCAGGGCATCGGATACCCGAACGCGAACCTCTCGCACTTCAAGTCGCTCGAGATCTGGCACACGGCCGACCTGCGCGGCCGGGCGGGCAACGAGGGCTGGGCCGGGCGGCTGTGCGCCGAGACGTGGCCCGATCGCAGCCTGCCGGAGCGGACCATCCATATCGGGCCCGAGGCGCCGTACTCGCTGGCGTCCGCGACGCACCCGCCCGTGGCGTTCCACTCACCGGACACCTACCGCTGGCTTGGCGACAGCAACGCCGAGGCGACGTTGGACGACGGCGGAGAAGACAGCGGGAGCTCCGTCCTCGATCGACTCCGAGGCGTGATGCGCGACGCGCGCAGCTCGTCGGAGCGCATCCTGAGCGTCGTGCGACGCTATGAGACGAAGGTCGAGTATCCGGGTGCGGATCCCGGCGACGCGCTGCGCAACGCCGCCGCACTGATCCACTCTCAGCTCGGCTGCCGCGTCATCTCGATTCGCATCGGGGGCTTCGACACTCACGCGAGCCAGAAGTACGACCACGCCGACCGGATGCGTAAGGTGGACGCGGCGCTCGACGCGTTCCTGACGGACCTGCAGCGCAGCGAAGCGGGCAAGAAGACCCTCGTGCTCGCCTACTCGGAGTTCGGCCGACGCGTTCGCGAGAACGGCTCCGGCGGCACCGATCACGGCAAGGCGGGCGTGATGTTCGCGATGGGAGAGCCGGTGAAGGGCGGTCTGTTCGGGAAGTACCCCTCGCTCACCGACCTCGACGACAGCGACCTGCGCTACAACGTCGACTTCCGGCGCGTGTACGCTTCGGCGATCCGCTACATGGGCGGTGAGGACGAAGTGGTGCTCGGCCAGAGCTTCGATCCATTGAAGATCGTCTGAGCCCAGCGCACGGGAGCAGCGACGCCCCGGACCGTCGAGCGAAGCTCGCGGTCCGGGGCGTCGCTCTGTTCGGGGGGCGAGCGCGCTCGACACTTCCGCGGGGAAGTCTCGCACGCATTCGAGTCGTTCGCATGCGGCGTGTCCGTGACACGAGTTCGAGTGACTCACTCATGTTCGACACCCCATTCGCTCACCCCGATCGAAGTGGGGCGAGCGAGCTGTTCAGGCAATGCATGAATCCGCCCTGCAGTCGCCGGAGGGCGACGTCTCGTCGTTCATGCGCGTTCGCGAAGTCAAAGCGTGTTGCCCCGCGGAAACGACTCGCCCAGGAGTGGGGTCAAGGCGTTTGGGAAGTGCGCGAAGTTAACTCGATCGCGCGCATCGTTCGCGTGACCGGCGGCGCTCACTCGGCGCCGCCGGTCATGTGGCTGTCGGTCTTCCCCATGGACAATCAACGCTCGACTCTCCCATGAAAGAAATCACTCGATCCCAGTTCTTGGCGCTGGCGCTCGGCGCCGCGCTCTTCACTGGCGCGAACGCGAACGCGAACGCGAACGCAGCTCCGCAGCTGCCGTGCAACTTCGGTGACGACGGCCTCGCTGGTCCCTGCTGCGACTCCGCAACGCCGGAGCTCCCGGACTTCCCGCAGGTGATCCAATCGGGCTCCTACGCGTGCATCAGCAACTGCGCGCAGGTGACCGACTTCGACGTGCGTGTCAGCGTCAGCTCTCTGGACTGGATCGCCTGCGACATGGCGGCCGTCAAGGTCGTGATGACGCCGACGACGCCCGGTGGCCCGAACTTCGAGGGCAAGCTGATCGCCAAGTACTCCCGTACGTGGCGACTCTCGAACGGCAATCAGGTGTGGCGCTTCCTCCTGAACGGCGACGTCAAGTACGGCAACGCGATCGGAACCTTTGGCTGCCCCCAGCCGCCGCACGCCAACCCGTCGTACTTCATCGGGCACATCGACTACACCTGCAGCACGTTCGCGCTGCAGCCCAACATCTCGCTCAGCCTCAGCCACCTGCCCGGCTGCATCTCGCACGGGCCGCTCAGCGCGCGTCCGCTCGCGGGCGCGGCCGCGCACGCGGGTACGAGCTATCACCTGGTCACGCCCGCCGGCTTCAACTGGCTGGCGGCGAGCGCGCCGGAGGGACGCACCATTGCCGAGGCGCTGCGCCCGGCGAGCGAGGGCGACTGCTTCCCGAACTCGTACAAGTGCATGAACGAGATTCCGATTCGCGATGGTGAGATCGCGACGTCGTTCCGCAACTGCCTCTGTCAGAACTTCATCAACGGTCCGTGGACGCACCAGAAGATCAAGGGCGAAGGGGACTGTCAGGGAGCGCCGCTCGCGTACGAAGGTCTGCAGGGCTTCGACCCGGTCGTGCCGACCGGTCTCGTCACGCTTCCCCTGGGACGCTGGTCCGGGAACACGTGGATGAACGGCGTCGAGCTGAGCGTGCACTTCGGCTACCTCCGCCTCTCCGAGCCCTGCGGCGTGATCGACGGCGATCAGCCGGAGCGCATCCACGGCGTCACGACGAACGGCCTGAAGGGCAAGCTGTTCACGCCGCAGCTGACCGCCTTCAAGGTGTTCATCGACTACCAGAACCACAGGCTCCCGAGCCTCTCGCCGAGCCAGTGCCTGATTCTGAAGAACGGCTTCGGCGCCCCGGCCTACAGCTCGGTCGTCTGGAACCTGAACCTGGCTCCGTGATCGTGAGCTGACTTCGACTCGCCTTGGCGGTCGCGAGCCCCACGCACCATCGGTGTGTGGGGCTCGCTTCTTGCGCAGGGAGGCGTCGCGTGGAAGCCGGCCGTGGATCGACGCCGCTCGGCCGCAAGCGGTTCAGGCCGCCAGGATCAGGGTGTGCAACCGCGTCACCGCGGCGCGGTCGAGCTCGAGCTGCAGGCGCGCGTAGGCCTCGCCGAACTCGGCCCAGCGGTACTCGGCCCAGCGCTGGTCGAGCACGATGCCCCCGTCCGTGGCGGGCGCCTTCGCGCCGTAGGGCCACTCGACGATCTCCTCGTCGCCGACCAGCCAGCGCTTCGGCATCTGCAGGTCGATCAGCGCCTCGGCGCCGGGCAGCCCGATGTCCTGGAACACCTCGCGGTGGATCGCGGACTCGATCTGCTCGTCGAACCCGATCGCTCCGTCGAGGATGCCCCACGGCGGATCGACGCCCTCGGACTTGCGCAGCAGCAGGTAGTGCGGCTTGCCCTCGAGGACGCGAAAGAGGAGGACCTTGATGCGGTGCTGAAGCAGATCGGACATGGGGGCGGGTGGCCGTTCGACGGGTTCCAGGGAGCTGCGGGCGTGAACGACCGCAGCTCTTATCGGCCCGACTCGCCCCGGTCTGAGCCCCGGGCTGGGGAACTGCCCTGGTCAGGCGCTGCTAGGTGCTTTATTTGCAGTGGCTTAGATCGGACGTGGCGTCCGTGGAGGAGCGCCGAAGCGGACGCGCGGTAGGCTGGCGCGCATGCCCCACGACCGCTTGGATGGCGCCCTCGAGCGCCTGGACGCTCTGATCAACTGGGAGCGCCGCGACCGCAGCGATATGGAGCGCACGCTCGCGCCGGTCGAGGACGTGCTGGAGCGCCTCGGTCGGCCCCAGGACGCCTGGCGCGCCGTGCTCGTCGCGGGGACCAAGGGCAAGGGATCCGTGTCCGCCCTGGTGGCGGCCGCGCTCGGGTCGGCTGGGCTGGCCGTCGGCCTCTACGCCTCGCCGCACGTGGATCGCGTCACCGAGCGCGTCCGCGTCGGGGGCGAGGAGGCCAGCCGCGACGAGCTCGCCAAGGGCCTGGAGGCGGCGCTCGCGGCACGCGAGGAGGCGCTGGCGGCGGGAACCGCCGGCGGGCAGGCGACCTGGTTCGACCTGATGACGGCGGCGGCGTTCGTGATCTTCGCGGAGCGCGAGGTCGACTGGGCGGTCGTCGAAGTGGGCATCGGCGGCCGGCTCGACTCGACGCGCGCCGTCGACCCGGTGGTGAGCGTCGTGACCAATGTCGAGCTCGAGCACACGGCCACCCTCGGCGGGACCCGTGCGCTGATCGCGGGGGAGAAGGGGGCCGTCGTAGCCCCTGGGGGCGTCCTGCTGACGGGGATCCAGCCGGACGACGAAGAGGCCTACCCGGTGCTCGAACGGCTGTGCGCGGAGGCCCAGGCCGACCTCATCCCTGTCCCGCAACGCGGCCCCGTCCCGGATCGCAACCGAGCCCTCGCGGAGGCCGTTCTGAACGCCTTGGGGAGCCGTGGGGCCCTCGACGCCGAAGGAAAGCCCATCTGGAGGTCGCACCTCGATGCGCAGGCGGTGCGGGCCGCGCGGCTCCCCGCGCGGGCCGAGCGCTTCCGGATCCGCGACGTGCCCGTCGTCCTGGACGCCGGTCACGTGGCCGCCAGCGCCCATCTGCTGCTCGACGAACTCGAGCGGGACCCGGAGCTCGGCCGCAAGCCGAAGCTGCTCCTGGCCCTCGGCGCCGAGAAGGACGCCCCGGCGCTGCTCAAGGCCTTCGTGGGGCGGGTCGATAGGGTGCTGTGTACCTCCGTGCCCGAAGGGCGGCTGCTGGAGGCGGATGACCTGGCCGAGCTGGCGGACCGGTCGGGCCTCGAGCCCGAAGCCTGGGACGACCCGCACGAGGCCCTGTCGGAAGCCGTCGCGGACGCCGCCGAGGGTGGCGGCTGGGTGCTGATTTTCGGATCCTTCTACCTGGCCGGGGCGCTCCGCAGCGACCTGGCCGAGGCGCACGACGCCTCCTGACACGAATGCTGACGATCGTCTCCGACCTGCTCTTGACCGATTCGTTCCTCATCAAGGGGAACGTCGAGAACAAGTACACGCGCCTCAGCCAGATCCTCGACGAGCATCGGAAGTACTTCCTGAAGGTGCGCGACGCGACGCTCGTGGACCTGAAGACCTGCGAGCGGATCCAGACGCCGCTCCTGCACGTCAACGTGGACGAGATCCTGATGGCCCACGAGTTCCTCGACGAGGCCGGCGATCAGCACATGCGGGCGCTCGCGCCCGAGGTCGAGCTCAACCGCGTGCGCGTGTTCTACACTGGCATGCTCAACATCGAGATCGCGGGCTACATAAGACCAGGTGCCTACGAGGCGGACGATCACCTGTCGCGGCGCTTCTTCGTCGTGCGCAAGCCGCAGGTGCGCGGCTTCAAGGACAAGGGCGACAAGGACCTCGGTCTCCTGAACAACCTGAGCTATGCGATCCTGAACAAGGTGCGGCTGTCGTACATCTACGACTTCAACTAGGCCATCAGCCTTGCCGACCGCACTGGAAGCGGCCCTCGGGAGCGCAGCGCGCGCCCGGGGGCCGCTTCCCGTTCTGTCAGGGCGATCCGCAGGCGCCGTCTCCCGCGCGAGCGCCCCCGGCGGGTAGATTGAGGCCGTGCCCACCGAGACCGACTCCGCAGCCGCCGAGGTCCCCGACTGGCCGGGGGACGAACCGACTCCGCCCGAGCGCAGCGGCGCGCACCTGCTCGTCCTCGGGCTGATCCTGTCGCTCCTGGCCTCGATGGTGCTGCTCGCGCTCGTCACCGAGCCCGACCCGCGCGGCTTCGGAACGCACGAGCAGCTCGGGCTCTCGCCCTGCCGGATGATGGAGTACACGGGCGTGCCGTGTCCGGGCTGCGGCGTGACGACGTCGGTCACGCTCGCCGCGCAAGGGCGACCCGTCGACTCCTTCCTGGTGCAGCCGCTCGGCCTGCTCTGCGCGCTCGCGCTGCCGCTGCTCGCCATCTGGGCGGTGCGCGGCCACCGGCGCGGCGACGACCTCTACGACGTGATCGCGCGTCGCAAGAAGCCCTGGGTGCGCGCGTCGCTCGTGATCATCGCGCTCGCCTGGGCCTACAAGGTCGCGATCAGCTAGCAGGCGGCGCTTCAGGACCGCCGTTCGGCTCGGCCTCCTCGTCCTCGTCGACCACGCTGTCGTCGATGACCTCTTGCTCGCCGCCGAACTCGTCCGGCGCGACCTCGACCATCAGCTCGAGGTAGCTCATGTAGCGCGTCTCCGCGATCTCGCCGTCCTCGAGCGCGTCGAGCACGGCGCACTCGGGTTCGTGGTCGTGCAGGCAGTTCGGGTACTTGCAGGAGGACTGCAGGCGGCGGAACTCCGGATAGAGGTCGCGCAGCTCGCCCTTCTTCACGCCGTGCAGGCGGAACACGCGGATGCCGGGCGTGTCGATCACCCAGCCGCCCTGCTCGAGGTGGATCAGCTGGGAGTGGGTCGTCGTGTGGCGGCCTTGATCCCAGTGCGCGCTGATCCGCCCGACCTTCAGATTCAGCCCGGGCTGGATCGTGTTCAACGTGGTCGACTTGCCGGCGCCTGACGGGCCGTACAGCACGGACACGCGGTCCTTCAGCCGCGCCGCGACCTCATCGACGCCTCGCCCATCGGTCGCGCAGGTCTCGATGACCTCGACCGGAATGGAGCGGTAGGTCTCGAGGACCTCCGCGAGGCGCCCCTTCTTGTCGAGGTCGATCTTGTTGAGGATCAGCACCGGCTCGATGTCGTTCCACTCGCAGGCCGCGAGGATCCGGTCGGTGCGGTTGCTCGAGAAGCGCGGCTTGTTCACCGATGCGAACAGCATTACCTGATCGATGTTCGCGGCCAGCACCTGCTCGCGCGGGTCGTGCGAGGACGCCGTTCGGGAGAGCGTGTTGCGGCGCGGGAGGACCTCGGCGAGGCTCGCGGGCTCGGTGGACGGGTCGACGTTCACCCAGTCGCCGACCGCGACGGGGTTCTTGACGCCGTCGAGGGATTCGAACAGCGCGCCGCGCGGAGCCGCGAGCAGGACGTCGTCCCCGACCTCGACGTGGCAGACCTTGGCGTCGACGCGGACGACTCGTCCCTTCTGGAGCTGCGGCATGCGGACCTTGTACCCCGGGGGCTCGACCCGGCCAAGGCGCGCGAGCGGGTAGAATCGCGGCCATGGAGACCGATGACGTGATCCGCTCGCGAGGCAACGCGCTCTTGAAGCGTGTCGGAGCCGTCGTCGCGCGCAGGTCGCGCGACGTGTTGCTGCTCGAGGGCGACCGCCTGATCGACGACGCGCTGACTGCCGGACTGGAGCTCGAGGTCGTGCTGGTCGCGGAGTCGCGCGAGGCGCTGGCAGGCGCTCTGCGCGAGCGCGGCGCACCCGTGCGGCTCGTCGAGGACACGCTGCTCGAACGCGTCAGCGCACTGGAGACGAGCCCGGGCAGCCTCGCGCTGGCGCAGCGGCCCGCGCGCCGCACGCTCACGGAGCTGGGGCCCGAAACAGGGCCGCGCGTGCTGGTGGTCGCCGGCCTCGCCGACCCCGGCAACCTGGGCGCGCTGGCGCGCTCCGCCGAGGCCGCGGGCTTCGGCGCGCTCGTCGTCGCGCCGGGTGGCGCGCGTCCGTTCAGCCCGAAGGCCCTGCGCGGTTCGATGGGCAGCGCGCTGCGCCTCGAGGTTCATACCGGCAACGAGGTCCCGGAGATCGCGCAGCACCTCGCGTCCGCGGGCTACCGCCAGGTGGCGGCTGCGACGCGCGGCGGCGCCGACTGGCGCGCGTTCGACTGGTCGGCGCCGCTCGCGCTATGGGTCGGCGGTGAGACCGGGCTCGACCCCGCGATCGTCGCGACCTTCGAGCGCGTCACGATCCCGATGCATGGCGCCGTGGAGTCGCTGAACATCACCGTCGCCACGTCGCTGCTCCTGTTCCAGGCGGGGAGCGCGCGATGAGCGGCGGACTGTTCGGCGAGGAGGAGTCTCCGGGCGGCGACCCGCTCCAGGCGGCCGCGGCCGACGCGCCGCTCGCGGAGCGCATGCGCCCGCGCTCCCTCGAGGAGTACGTCGGTCAGGAGCAGCTCGTCGGGGAAGGCAAGATCCTCTGGTCGCTGCTCGAGGGCGGGCTCGCACAGAGCCTGATCCTGTGGGGGCCGCCGGGGACGGGCAAGACGACGCTCGCGCGGCTGATCGCGGCGCGCTCGGGGCTGCGCTTCGTACCGTTCTCCGCCGTGCTCTCCGGCGTGAAGGAGATCCGCGTCGTCATGGCGGAGGCCGAGGTCTCGCGCGGGCGCACCGGCGAACGCACGCTGCTGTTCGTCGATGAGATCCACCGCTTCAACAAGGCGCAGCAGGACGCCTTCCTGCCGTATGTCGAGCGCGGGGACATCCTGCTGATCGGCGCGACGACAGAGAATCCCTCGTTCGAGGTCAACTCGGCGCTGCTCTCGCGCGTGCGCACGCTCGTGCTCGAGCCGCTCTCCGTGGAAGACCTCCTCGCGCTGCTGCGGCGCGCGCTCGAGGACTCCAAGCGCGGACTGTCCGCCGCGTTCAGCGCGAGCGACGACGTCCTGCGGCAGATCGCCAACGCCTGCGACGGCGACGCGCGCCGTTCGTTGACAGCGCTCGAGACCGCAGCTGCGATCCTGGGGCCGGGTGAAGTGCTCGCGCCCGAACGCGTCGCCGAGGTCTTGCAGCGCAAGGTGCTGCACTACGACAAGACAGGCGAGGAGCACTACAACCTCGTCTCCGCGCTACACAAGAGCATCCGCAACTCCGACGAGAACGCGACGCTCTACTGGCTGACGCGGATGATGGAGGCGGGCGAGGACGGTCGCTACCTCGCGCGGCGCCTGATTCGTATGGCGAGCGAGGACGTCGGCCTGGCCGATCCGTTCGCGCTGCGCATCGCGCTCGACGCGGCGGAGGCGTTCCACCAGCTCGGCTATCCCGAGGGCAAGCTGGCGCTGGTCCAGTGCGCTGTCTACCTGGCCCGGGCGCGCAAGTCGAACGCGCTCTACGTGGCGCTCGGGAAGGCCGAGAAGGATGTCGCGGAGACGGCTGCGGACCCGGTGCCGCTGCACCTGCGCAACGCATCGACGCGCCTGATGAAGGACGTCGGCTACGGGGCGGGATACCGCTACGCACACGACGATCCGAAGGCGAAGGAGGAGATGACCTGTCTCCCGGAATCGCTCGCCGGACGACGCTACTTCAGGCCGCGGCGGCCCGAGCGTGAGTGAGCTGCGAGCGGGGAAACGCCGCCAGAGGCCCCCTGGAGGCCGCTTTCGAGGGTTTCGCGAACACCGGTTCGCGTCGGCGGTCAGCGACGTCGCTCCTGCGATTGGCGTTGCGCCAAGTGAGGATGTGCCGAATTCGGGCAGGAAAGCGCTTGTTCCTCACAATCCGCGCCCCTAGAAAGGCGTCGTTCGCGTAGCGAACACCTCGAACCTCGTCGACGGCGCGCCTTCGGGCATGCTGCTCGAGCTAGAGATCCGTACGCCATTCAGTCAGGACCTGCGGCTTGCCGTGGGTCCTGACTGGTTTCGGCGGGAGGTGCGGCGTCGCCCGCACCGCGCGGCAACGGTCCATCGTACCGGCGCAGGTTGTCGCGCAGGCGCTCGTGGAGCGCGCTGCGGCGCTCGCTCTGGGACACGTTCTCGATCGCCATGTCGAGGGCCCTGCGCGACCCGACGATCACCACGAGCTGCCGCGCGCGCGTGACGGCCGTGTAGAGCAGATTGCGCTGCAGCATCATGTAGTGCTGCGTGACGAGCGGGATCACGACGGCTGGGAACTCGCCACCCTGCGAGCGGTGCACGGTGATCGCGAAGGCGGGCCGCAAGTCGCCCGCTTCGGCGAGCGTGTACTCGACCTCGCGTTCGGGGTAGGTGACGATGAGCCCGGAGCCGGGATCGATGCGCGTGATGCGCCCCATGTCGCCGTTGAAGACCTCCTTCTCGTAGTCGTTCCGCGTCTGGATCACGCGGTCGCCGATGCGCCAGGTGCGGTCGCCGCGGGAGATCTCCAGGCCGCCGATGCCCTGGGCCTCGCGCAGCGCCTCGTTCAGCGCGTCGACGCCGCAGGGCCCGCGGTACATCGGCGCGATCACCTGAACGTCGGTGGTCCAGTCGAAGCCGAAGGTCTGCGGGATGCGCTCGGTGGCGACCTCGACGACCCGCTCGGCGGCGGCGTTCACCTCCTCGGCCGGGAAGAAGTAGAAGTCGGCGCCCTGGTCGCCGCGCGCCGGCAGGCGGAGGCCATCGCCGCGCAGGATGCGGTGCGCGTTCTCGATGATCAGGCTGCCGGCGGCTTGCCGGAAGATGTGCTCGAGCCGGTAGAGCGGAACGACGTTCGACGCGATCAGGTCGGCGAGCACGTTGCCCGCGCCCACCGACGGCAGCTGGTTCGGGTCGCCGACGAACAGGACGCGCGCTGGCGTCTGAATCGCCTTGAGCAGGTGGTGCGCGAGCGTGACGTCGAGCATCGAGATCTCGTCGATGACGACCAGGTCCTCGTCGAGGGGGTTGTCGTGGTTGCGCTCAAAGCCGCTCTCGGCCGGGTTCCAGCCGAGGAGGCGGTGGATCGTCGAGGCGTCGCGGCCAGTCGCTTCCGCGAGCCGCTTGGCGGCGCGGCCCGTTGGAGAGGCGAGCGCGACCTTGGCGCCGGAGATCTCGGCGAGCGCAACGATCAGCTGCACGATCGTGGTCTTGCCGACGCCGGGGCCGCCGGTCAGCAGTCCGACCGGCGTGGCGAGCAGTCCGAGCACGGCGGCGCGCTGGCTCGGGTGCAGCTCGATCTTCGCGCGCTCCTCGGCGCGCGCGAGCTGCTCCGCGGTCGCGAGCGGCCGCGCCTCGCCGAGACGCAGGAGGTCGGCGAGGTTGCGCGCGAGCATCGACTCGCAGTGCGCGAGCTGGGGCAGGTAGAGCCGCTCCTCGCCGTCGCCGTCGGGCCCCGCGTCGATCACGAGGTCCTGGGATGCCTCGAGGGACGCGATGGCGTCCTCGAGGGCGTCGAGCGACACGGCGTTCGCCAAGAGCTCGGCGGCGCGCTCCAGAGCCTCCTGCCGCAGCAGGCAGCTGTGCCCGTTGTCGGCGCCGTCGCGCAGGGCCTGCTCGATGCCAGCGCGCGCCCGGCGAGGGTCGTTCGCCTCGATGCCAAGGGCGCGAGCGACGCGGTCTGCCGTCCCGAAGCCGATGCCCGCCACGCGCCCGGCGAGCTGGTACGGGTCCTTCCGCACCAGGTCTTCCGCGTGGACGCCGAGCTTCTCCAGGATCGACGCCGCCTGCCATGGGCCCAGGCCCAGGCCGCGCAAGAAGGCGTGCGCGCGGTGCGTGCCGAGCTCGAGCGCGATGCTCTCGGCCAGCTGCGTCGCGACCTCGGGCCTTAGGCCGCGGATGCCGTCGAGGCAGCCTGGCTCGTCGCGGATGCGATCGAGGGCCTCGGCGCCGAGCTTGTCGACGATGCGCTGCGCGAGCTTGTCCCCGATGCCGTGGAAGGCGTCGGAGGCGAGGTAGCGCACCAGCCCGCCCTCGTCGGCCGGGGGCAGGACCTCGATCGTCTCGAAGGTGAGCTGCTTGCCGTGGGTGCGGTGCTCCTCCCAGACCCCGGTGAGCTCGACCCGCTGCCCCGCCATCGGTCCGTGCGCCTTGCCGACGGCGGTGAAGCGCGTCGGCCGGAACATCGAGCCGTCGGAGATCTCGTAACCCTCCTCCGGGGCGACCTTTAGAACCGAGTACAGGCTCTGCTCGTCGCTGTAGGTGACGCGCTCGATGGTGCCACGCAGCGTCACGGAGGGCTCGCCCGAACTCGGCCCCTGGGCTCCCTCGTCCCTCGTCACCCGCGAAGCATCGCAGGCCTCTGGCCGGAATTCCAGCGGCCCCTTTGCTCCTGGGGAGTCCGACGCTATTCTCTTGCGCCCGTTTTCGCTCGCTGGATCCCCAGGCCTGCCCGGCCCAATCTGGGACCCAGCCTCCCTCGAGTCTGCCGCCCGTCGGCGGCCCCCGTCCGACGCCCCAGCGCGTCCCAGTCCAGCCAGTATCCCCTTGATCAAGGTCCAGGTTCGTCCGAACGAGTCGCTCGAGTCCGCCCTTCGGCGGTTCAAGCGCCAGTGCAACTACAGCGGCATCTTCCGCCTCTTCAAGGCCCGCACGTGGCACGAGAAGCGGAGTGACAAGCGTCGTCGCGAGCGCCGCGAACGTCTTCGCACCGTGCTGAAGGCCGCGCGCCGCAACGACCCGAACTTCCGCGGCCGCGGAGCCCGTCCGAACCGTGCTCGTCGCGCACGCCGCGCACGCCCGCAGTCGTCCTACGGCTCCGAGTCCCGTACGGGCGCCGGTGCTTCGTCGTCGAGCGGCGACTCGAGAGAGTAGCGCTCCAGGACCCCGGGCCAGCGCCCGCCGTCGTCACGACGGGGGCTCAAGGGCAGCGCGAACGCGCGCTGCCGAGCGAAACGGTCACGAGGAGGATCTCGCCGCACTCTGCGGCGAGATCCTCCTCTTTCGTGGGACGGACCTTCGGGGGACCGGGCGAGACCGCCACCCTCGGATAGGATGACGAGTCCGCCACGCCCGCGCGGACCCGCACGATGAGCCTCTTCCCGACCGACCGCGACCTCAACCGACCGCCGGAGACGGTGGAGCTCGTGCTCACGGCGAGTTCGCTCGGGTTGAAGTCGGGGGAGGTGCTGCTGCGCCTCGACGCCTTCCTGCAGCGTCACCTGAAGTGGCGCTCGCGGACCTCGATCCAGCGACTGGTGCGCGAGGGCTGGGTGCTCGTCGACGCACCGACGCCGGATCACCCCGAGGGCAGTGGCGACCTCGTCGCGGAGCGCCGGCCCGGGCGCCGCCTGCGCGATGGCGCCCGCGTCGTGATCGTCATTCCGCCCGACGCGCGCCTGCCCGTCCCTGACAACGTCTCGACCGAGCTGGCGATCCTGTTCGAGGACGAGGACGCCATCGCCGTCGACAAGCCGCCGCACCTGCCCGTGCACCCGAGCGGCCGCCATCACAGCGACACGCTCATCCAGCGCGTGCACGCGCGGTACAGGGACTCGCACCTCGAGCAGGGCATCGCGCCGCGGCTCTGTCACCGGCTCGACCGCGAGACGAGCGGCATCGTGCTGATCGCGAAGAATCCGAGCGCCCACCGCCGTCTCGCCACGCAGTTCGAGGATCGCGAGGTCGAGAAGGAGTACCTCGCCATCGTCGACGGCCTGCCCGAGGAGTCCAGCGGCGACATCCGGCTCCCGATCGGCCCCGCGCGCACCAGCGCCGTGCGCCTCAAGATGACGGTCGCCGCGGACGGCTTGCCATGCCGCACGGAGTGGCGCGTGCTCGAACAGCATGGCGACCGCGCGCTCGTCGCTTGCCGCATCCACACGGGCCGCCAGCACCAGATCCGCGTGCACCTCGCGGCCATCGGTCACCCGCTCATCGGCGACAAGCTCTACGGCCCGGACGAGCAGTACTTCTGCAAGCACGCGGACGGCACGCTGGACGCCGCCGACCTCGAGGTGCTCGAGCTGCCGCGCCACGCGCTGCACAACCACCGCCTCGTCTTCACCTCGACGTCGACGGGCGAACGCGTCGAGGTCGAGAGCCCGCTCGCGCCAGACCTCGCTACCTATCTGGCCGCCAGGCCCCGCGACTGAAGCTCGCGGGCTCGTCCGAGGCGAATGTCCGCGTACGCAGCGAATCCGGCTGCCTCAGGTGCAGAACGTCGCCCGGAGGCCGTCGGCGACGTTGAAGCCGGCCGGGCCACCCGTTGGGTCGCGGATCCAGAACGAGAAGTGCCAGGTGTCGCCGGGCTGCACTTGCCCCGTCGGGCTCGGCGGCTGCAGCACGTCGAAGGGCCAGGTCGGCGTCCCGGTCGGACGGGTGTTGACGACGCCGAGGCGGAAGCTGCCCCCGGCAACGCAGAGGTGCCCGTCTCCGTCCAGAAGCTCCGTCGCGCTCGGTCCGTGGAAGAACGGCCCGGGCTTGTTCGGCGGACAGGGATCCGCGGACAGGCGCAGGTCGTTCGCCGTGACGGACAGCGTGTTTGGCCACTGCATGCGCGCGCGTTGGTTCGTCGAGCTGGCCACCGCGGCGCGGTCGTGTTGGGCGGCGTCCGGCCAGCCGTCTGCGTTCACGTCGGCACCGCCTGCGACCGAGGCGCCATGGCGCGGCGGATAGGGGCTCCGAAGGGCCTCCGGCAGCGCCGATCCAACCCTCCGGCCCTCGAGCAGCCCGGATTGGCCCCACCTCAAGTCTGACACGCAGCCATCCACCCCCCAATTCGGCGCGCTCGCTAGCCTGCAGCTGCTAGCTCTCACCATCTGCCCGGGACCGGACACACCTCCCCATCGCGGCACCTTGGCGCACCCTCGTTTTCACCCACTGAACAACCCTCGAACCCCAGCTCCAGCTGTGGAGGTGGGCGCGGTGGCCTCCCGCTATGCGATCCGTCGGGGGCTGTACAAGATCAAGGGCGCCACGAAGGCTCGCAAGCACCGCGAGGCGAAGGTGCTGTGTGTGTCGGCGCGCGTGCAGGCGAGGGACGTGGTCTGGGCGCTGGACGCGAGGCATCTCGGGCGCGACGCAGCAGGCAAGGCCGTGCAGGCAGAGGTTGCTGCGCGAGGTGGCGTCGAGGCGGAGGCTGGAGGTGTCCGTGAGGCCGCCTTCCGCGGACGTGGAGGTCGTGCGCTTGCTCGAGCGAGTGGCCGTGCAGGGTAAGGGAGCTCCGCGCGGCTCCCCCGACCGGACGCGATGTGCGTCCGGCGGGAACCTGTCACCACAAGTCCGGTGTCCACCGTAGCGGGTGAGGGTCAGTTGCGACCTCCCTCGGAATCGTGGCCGGCCTCGGGATCGGCCTCGCCGCGCCCGCCGGGGCCCAGGACTCCGACGTCGGCGCCTGGTTCGCCTTCGCCAGGCAGGGGCATCTCGACCATCCAAACCCCGATGCGAAGTGGCGCTGGTGACTCGACGCCCGTGCGCGCTTCTTCGGCGACTCTGACTGCGGCAGCTCCCAATCCCGTGACGCGCATGAGGTGACGCTCCGGGCCTCAGGCGTCTGCCTGAGTGGATTGGGGTTGGTCTGATATCGGACGCCTGCAGTCCCTGCCCGGGGGCAGCCCTCCGGGCAGGGACTGCAGACACTCGTTAGGCGTTCGACCATCGAGGGCCGTGGGGGGGGGCCGCAGCGAGTTGCAATCGTCGCGCCAAGCCTCGAGGAGCTTGCGCGCATGGCTCGGGCTCTCGAGGCAGTGTAGGTTCAGGCACTCGTCTAGGAGCGGCGGTTGAAGCTCTCCGCGTAGACGTTCTCGAAGCGGTTTCTCGGACGGATGAATCGGTGCTCGATGCCGTGCCGGTCCGCCCACGCGTCGAAGGCTCGGGAGGCCATGTCGGGTCCGTTGGAGGATAGATCGTCTACGATTCGGTACTGCCATGAATACGACAGCCATTGCCACCCGTGGGCTCATCAAGGACTACGGCTCTATTCGGGCTCTCAAGGGAGTGAACCTTGAGGTACAGCGAGGGGAGGTCTTCGGATTCCTTGGGCCCAACGGCGCCGGCAAGTCGACACTCATTCGATTGCTGCTCCACTTGCTGGAACCCACAGCGGGCTCCGTGGAGGTGCTGGGCCAGTCGCCCCTTGGGAGCCCAGGGCTTCGTTCCCGCCTCGGCTATCTGCCGGGCGAGCTCAACATGGGGGCGAGACTTACAGGGCGCGAGCACCTTACCTA
>CAYGST010000024.1:0-4810 GCA_964352415.1 uncultured Planctomycetaceae bacterium
TCCTGGGGCCGTATCAGCCACCCGTCGAAGAGGGTGGAGATCGACCAGGAGATCGAGGTCATGGTCCTGCGCGTCGACCGCGAGCGCGAGCGCATCGCGCTGGGTCTCAAGCAGAAGCAGGCCTCCCCGTGGGAAGGCATCGACCAGCGCTACCCCGCCGAGTCGAAGCACACGGGCAACGTGGTCAACATCATGTCCTACGGTGCTTTCGTGAAGCTCGAGGACGGCATCGAGGGCCTGGTGCACATCTCCGAGATGTCCTGGACCCGCCGCATCAACCACCCCTCCGAGATCGTCTCGAGCGGTCAAGAGGTCGAGGTGGTCGTGCTCGACATCGATCACGACAAGCAGGAGATCTCGCTCGGCATGAAGCAAGCCGAAGCGAACCCCTGGGACGTGGTCGACGACCACTACCCGATCGGTACGGTCATCGAGGGCACGGTCCGCAACCTCACCTCCTACGGCGCGTTCGTGGAGATCGAAGAGGGCATCGACGGCCTGCTGCACATCACCGACATGAGCTGGACCAAGAAGGTCACGCATCCGTCGGAGGTCGTGAAGAAGGGCGACAAGGTCCAGTGCGTGGTTCTCTCCGTCGACAAGGAGAAGAAGCGCATCGCGCTCGGCATGAAGCAACTCACGCCGGACCCGTGGCTCGACGAGATCGCGAGCAAGTACCACATCGGCGACTTGCTCTCCGGCTACGTCACCAAGACGACCAGCTTCGGCGTGTTCGTCAAGCTCGAGGACGACCTCGAGGGTCTGCTCCACATCTCCGAGCTCTCGGACACCAAGATCGAATCCCCGGAGGAGGTCCTCCGCCCCGGGATGAAGGTCGAGGTGCGCGTCATCCGCGTCGACATCGAGGAGCGCAAGATCGGCCTCTCGTTCGTCCACGCCGACTTCGACGAGAACGAGAAGATCCAATCGCAGATCGACGCCGACAACTCGGGCCAGGGCGAAGGCGCCCCCGAGGACTCACCCCTCGGCGAGACGATGGCTGCGGCCCTCGCCGCCGCGGTGGCCACCGAGGAGGCTCCGGCCACCGAGGAGGCCTCGGCGACTACCGAGGAGGCTCCTGCAGCGGAGGCTCCGGCCGCGGAGGAAGCCCCGGCTGCGGAGGCTCCGGCCGCCGAGGAAGCCCCGGCTGCGGAGGCTTCGGCTGCGGAGGCTTCGGCTGCGGAGGCTCCCGCGGAGGCTCCCGCGGAGGCTCCCGCGGAGGAGCCGGCCGGCGACGAGCCGAAGCCGACCGAGGGCTGAGCCCACGGCAGCTACCACGCGGCGGGGCCCGCTCCTGAACTCAGGAGCGGGCCCCGCTTCTTGCTTCGTAGCTCCGCCGCGAAAGCACGGTTTCAGACCGAGGCTCGGCGGGTAGACTCGCCCGCCATGGCCCTGCGCACCCTCCTGGTCTCGCTCCTCGCGCTCCTCGCGCTCCTCGCCGTGGCCTGTCAGGGCCCGACCGACGGCGCGATCGACGAGCCCGGCGCGGTCGTCCTCCCGATCGGAGGAGCCGACGCGGAGGGCGTACTCCGCCGCGCCGTCTCGGAGGAGTTCGCGCCCGCGCTCGAGGCGATCCGCATCGCCATCGAGGAGGGCGACGACGTCGTCGCTCGCCGAGCGCTGCAGTACCTCTTCGCCCGCCAGCCCGACGGCAGGACGCTCGAACTCGCCCTCGCGTTCGAGCGCATCCTTGACGGTCGCCTGCGCTGCGGGTGGCTCGACCTCGACCTCGAGGCGACCGAGCTCCCGGAGGTCGGCCCGGCGCAGTACCGGCTCGACCTGCTCGTGACCAACACCGGGCCGCTGCCGCTGGCGCTGCGTTCGGGCGGCGCGCGCCTCGTCGTGCGCCAGAACGCGGTCGGTCCGAACGGCTCCGACCAGCGCGGCTCGCGCCGGGACGCGGTCCCGTTCCCCGAGCAGCTCGAGCTCGCTGCGGGACAGTGCCTGCGGCTCGAGGTCGCCGGTCTGGCCCTCGAACCGCCCCCTGCGGTGCTCGCCTTCGCGTCCACGCTGCGGCTCGAGGTCTTGCCCGGCGAGTTCGTCGAGCCGGACGGCCGCTACCTCCCGGCCCAGCAGCTCGAGGACCCCACGCTGGAGATCGTGCGGCTCGCCGGATACCTCCCTGTGCAGGCCGTCGAGCCGCAGGAGCTCGCCGACTACGTCGCCGAGGGCAAGCTGTTCGTTCCAGCGCTCCTCGAGCGCGCCGTGCGGATCGCCCCGGAGCGACGAGGCGAGGCGCTCGACCTGCTCACGCCCCTGGTCGATCGGCTGGACATCGTCGAGCTCGAGCTGCTCGTTCCAGCGCTGCGCTGGCTCACCGGAACGGGGGCGCCCGGCGGGTCGCCGGAGACCTGGCGGGGCTGGATGAAGGCGCGCGCGGGACGGGTCGAAGCGCGCCCCGAGCCGGACTGGAATCGCCTCAAGCTGCCGAGCCGCTGAGGCGCCTTGTACGTCGCGGCGCCCCGACCGCAAGGCGACGGCCCGCTGCGAGTCGCAGCGCGAGCTGGACCGCCATCCGCCCTGGACTGCTAGACTCCCGCGCATGGACGGACGACTCGAAGACCACCTGGCTGCCTTCAAGCGGGGCTGCGTCGATCTGATCGAGGAGAGCCAGCTGACGAAGCTGCTGGAGGCGAGCCTCGCCAGGAACCAGCCGCTACGCATCAAGTTCGGCATGGACCCCAGCAGCCCTGACCTGCACGTCGGGCACGGGGTGCAGCTGATGAAGCTGCGCGACCTGCAGCAGCTCGGCCACCAGATCGTCCTGATCGTGGGGGACTCGACCGCGATGGTCGGGGACCCGAGCGGGCGCAACAAGCTGCGTCCGGTGCTGACCCGCGAGCAGGTCGACGCGAATCTCCAGACCTACAAGGAGCAAGCCGCGAAGGTCCTCGACATGTCGAAGACCGAGGTGCGCCACAACTCCGAGTGGTTCGACGAGATGGACTTCTACGACGTCTTGAAGCTGACCGGTCGCATGACCGTAGCGCGCATGCTCGAGCGCGACACCTTCCAGAAGCGCATGCAGGACAGCGAGCCGATCGGCATCCACGAGTTCCTCTACCCGCTCATGCAGGGGTGGGACTCCGTGCAGCTGAACTGCGACGTCGAGCTCGGCGGCACCGATCAGCTGTTCAACCTGCTCGTCGGGCGACACCTCCAAGAGCAGGTGGAGCAGCGCCCGCAGGTCTGCTTCACCATGCCGCTGATCAACGGCCTCGACGGCCGCAAGATGAGCAAGTCCTACGACAACGCGATCGGGATCACGGACGCGCCGAACGACATGTTCGGGAAGGCGATGTCGATCGAGGACGACGTGATGGAGTCCTGGTTCCTGCTCGTCACGCGCGTGCCCGAGCCGGAGATCGCCGGGCTGCTCGCTGGCCACCCGCGCGAGGCCAAGGCGCGGCTGGCGCAGGAGATCACGGCCTTCTACCACGGCGCGGAGGCCGGTGCGGAGGCGCGCGAGGCGTTCAATCGCCAGTTCCGCGACAAGCAGCTCCCGGACGAGATCCCCGAGCACGCCTGGCCGGCGGAGGCGGACGACCTCCCGCTCGCAAACCTTCTGAAGGAGCTCGGCCTCGCGAAGTCGACGTCCGAGGCGCGGCGACTCATCACCCAGGGCGGCGTGCGACTCGACGGTGAGGTCCACAGCGACCCGAACGCACCCATCGCGCGGCCGTCGGGTGAGCAGCTCGTTCAGGTCGGCAAGCGACGCTTCGCCCGCGTGCGCGGCTGAGCGAGCTGCGTTTGACTACTCAGGGCGCCGGTACACCAGGTTGACCTGGACGGGCGCCAGCGCCGTATCGGCGAGCGTGAGTTGCAGGCTGCCTGCGAAGAACGACTCGGGCAAGTTGGCGGGCGCGATGACGGAGACGCGCCAGCGCGAGCTGCGGCCCTCGGCGTCCGGGGCGATCGGCTCGAAGCTCGTCTCGAGCCCGTCCGGGACAGGCCCCTGGATCAAGCTGTCCACGACCTTGACGCGGTGACCGGGCGCGAGCGCGGTGAGTTCGCCGTCTGCTCGTGGCCCAACTTCGGAGTCGAAGCCCGTGAAGCTCAGCGCGCGGGGGAACACGAGGACGTCGGGAACGACGAAGCCGCGCACGGGCAGGCGGAACGGCGTGTCCTCGCCGGTCCCGTCCTCCTTCGTCGAGCGCAGGAGGATCTCGCCCTCCCACAGACCGAGTTGCAGGGGCGGTACGAGGACGGCGGTCACGCGCCAGAGGCGCTCGCCCCCTTGCAGGATCTCCTCGATGCCGACCTCGAGCCCCTCGCTCTTCGACTCGACGCCGAGGATGGCGTAGGCCTGTCCGCGGATGCCCGTGATGAGGTCGCTGTGCTTGCGCGCGCCGCTCGAGATCGGCACGTCGCCGAGGTCGATCAGGGGCGGGGCGGCCTGGTAGGCCTGCTTGGCGATCACGTGGGCCTCGAGCCTCAGGAAGGGCGTGACCTTCGAATCGCAGCGCACGACGATCATCGCGAGCTTGTCCGTGTTCTTGACCTGGACGTGCTGCGTGTCGATGCGCATCTCCAGCCGCGCGATCGCGCCGGGCGGCAACGTGATGACGGGCTTCTCGAGGCGTGAGCCCTTGACCAGCTCACCGCTCTCGTGGACGTAGGAGATGCTCGACGACGTACACGAGCAAGACGCGCTCAGGTCGCGGATCGTGACCGGCACCGGGTCGGTGTTCTCGATCTCCCAGACGCGCACGACCACCTCTCCCGCGGGCACCGTTCCGAAGTCGTAGAAAAAGTCGCGGTCCTCGGAGCCGGGGTTGCGGATCACGAGGCCGCCGCTCCGGGCCGAGGT
>CAYGST010000024.1:4820-20079 GCA_964352415.1 uncultured Planctomycetaceae bacterium
CCCGAGGGGCTGCCGGCGCCGGAGCCCGCGTCTCGACAGGAGACGAAGGCGGGGAGGACGAGGAGAGGGAGCGCGAGCGCCAGGCGGAGGGTCGAGGTCATCGTTTGGGCGGTGCGGTGCGGGGCCGGAGCGGATCGTAGCGTCGAGGAGCGCCGGTGGAGGCCGCCCGCTCGCAAGTTCCCTGCCGACGGCCCTGGGACGCCGGGAGGCACGACCTGCTAGGCTGGACGTGCGACTTCGCATCCTGCGCGGAGCCCTCTCGCGCACCATGACCGAGCTCCGACACCTCCACGATCCCGCCACCGAGGCGCCCCTGCGCCGGGTCTGGGTCGTCGGCAGCTGCGGCAGCGGCAAGACGACCACCGCGCGGCGCATCGGCGAGCTCCTCGGGGTTCCCTCCGCCCACCTCGACGACTACATCTGGCTCCCGGGCTGGAAGCTGCGCGATCGTGAGGAGATGCTCGGTCGCGTCGAGGGCCGCCTCGCGGGGGATCGCTGGGTCATGGAGGGCAACCTCGGCCGCGACGCCGTCCGCCTGTGGACGTGCGCGGATCGCGCCGACCTGATCGTCTGGATCGACCTGCCCCTGCGCGTGACGTTCTGGCGGCTCGTGCGGCGCTGCCTCCGACGCGTGCTGCTGCGCGAAGAGTGCTGCAACGGGAACCGCGAGACCCTGCGCCAGTCCTTCTTCAGCTCCGAGTCGATCCTGCTCTACGCCTGGCGCACCCGAAGCCTGCGCCGCGTCATCTACCGTCACATGCTGCGCCAGCGTCCGCACGTACGCCTGCGCAGTCCCCGCGAGGTCGCTGGCTGGCTCGAGGCCCTGGCCATCCCGCTGTCGTCCTCACGCGGCCGAGCGGCCTGAGAGCCCGTGAAGAAGTCCATCACACTCCTCGCCACGCCTCGCTCGCGCCCCGAGCTGCGTTGCCCCTCCTCCGAAACGGCCGGCGTTGCGCCCGCAGGGCGCCCTGTCGGGACACGATCGCGACGCGCCGCGAAGCGCGAGCGATTCCTCCACAGGCTCTGAGCCCGCCGGCGCTTCGAACCGTCCCTCTCCAGACTCTCTGCTAGCCTCCCCAACACACTCCCCATGTCGACCGCGGATCAACAAGGCGTGCTCGGACTCGACGAAGCCCGCGCCCACATCGCACGGACGGTCTTCGCGGACCGACTCGGAGGCCCCGAAGTCGGTCAGGTCGGGCTCGAGCCCGAGTACCTGACCCTCCAGGTCGACGGGGAAGGCGCGCTGGACGGGCGCCTGAAGCTCGAGGGCGAGCGCAGCGTCTTGCATGCGATCGACCGGCTCACGGAGAACAGCGACGCGGTTCGTCTCGACCACCCGGGGCCGCCGCCCGTCTACCTGCTCGCGAACGGGGGCCGACTCACGTTCGAACCCGGCGCGCAGGTGGAGCACTCGACGGCGATCCACTCCAGCGCTGCCGCGGCGATGGCGGACGTCGATGAGGTCGCCGAGGTGCTCCTCCGCACTCTGGCGGAGGAGGGGGCGACGCTCGGCTCCGTCGGTCTCGACCTCTGGACGGACCGTGACGTCGTCGAGCAGCAGCTCCGCGCTGGCCGCTACGACGCCATGGCCGCCTATCTTGCCGGGCGCTCCGAGCACGGTCGCGTGATGATGCGTCACACCTGCAGCTTCCAGGTCAACCTGGACCTCGGCGAGCGCACCGTCGCCGAAGAGCGCTGGCGCCTCGCCAACCTGCTCACGCCGATCTCGGTCGCCTCGTTCGCCTGCAGCCCCGAGGACGGCTGGACCTCGCGCCGCGCGCGGGCCTGGCAGAAGCTCGACCCGACGCGCACGGGATTCCCGAAGTGTCTGCTCGCAGGCGAACACACCGAGCCCGGAGCCTGCTACGCCGAGCTCGCGCTCGACGCCGACGTGCTCCTGTTCCGCCACGCGGACGGCAATGGCGCGACGCCGGGCACCGCCGGCTTCCGCTTCCGCGACTGGATGGAGAACGGCCACCCGCAGTTCGGCTGGCCGACGACCAAGAACCTGGACTACCACCTCACGACGCTGTTCCCGGAGGTTCGCCTGCGCGGCTTCTTCGAGATCCGCAGCGCGGACGCCTCGCCGCTACGGCTGCGCGCCGCGCAGGTCGTGTTCTGGATCGGGCTGCTCTACGACGCCCGGGCTCGGCAGGCAGCGCTCGAGCTCCTCGAGCCCGACGTCACGCGCCTGCAGGAGCTGTGGGTGGCCGCCGCCCGCGACGGTCTCGCCGACAGCGACGTCCACGAGCGCTCCCGGACGATCTGGCAGCTCGCGCTCGAAGGCGCGGCCCGCCTCCCCGCGGGCTACTTCCGCGGGCGCGACCTTCGTCGCGCCCAGGAGTTCCTCACGAGCTACGTCGAGGCGGGACGCTCGCCCGGTGACGAGCTGCGCGAGCGCATGCGCAAGGACCCGCGCGCCGCGCTCGAGTGGAGCGTCACGCTCGACTGAGAGCCTGTTGCGGAATCCATCACACTCCTCGCCACGCCTCGCTCGCGCCCCGAGCTGCATTGCCCCTCCTCCGAAACGGCGCGCGCTGCGCCCGCAGGGCGCCTTGTCCGGACACGATCGAGACGCGCCGAGAAGCGCGAGCGATTCCTTCACAGGCTCTGAGCCCACCGGTCGGTCTCCGGGCGAACCATCGCCCCGAAACGAAGAGCGCCCCCGCGGCCCATTGCCGCGGGGGCTCACCGAACCGGTCCCCATCCGACACCACCGGTTCGAGTTCCTTCTTCGTGGTCAGCGCGCTTGCGACCAGCAGCCGGCGACCCAGACGCGTTGCGTGCGTCGCTCCCACCCGCCGGGGTGCTGCACCGTCTCGTAGTAGCCGGCGTGCACCTGGATGCGGTACGCGAGTCCGCAGGCATCGAAGCGCGTCTCGAAGCGCGCGGGACGCCAGCAGCGCTCGGTGCGACCTGCGACCCACACGTTGTGTTCGCGCAGCGACCAGTGGCCCGCGACCCAGACTCTGCGCGGCGCGCCGTGGCGTCCATAGCCGCGGAAGCCGCCGCCTTGCGAGCCGCCGTACTGGCCGAACGAGCCGTGGCTCGCCTTGCCGTAGGCCTGCTTGTAGGTGCTGCCCGCGGCGTGACCGGACGGCCACGCGCCGTACTGCGAGTTCCCGGCGGCGGGCGCGGCGAGTCCGGCGAGGAGCATCAAGGGAGCGAGTCGTGCGAGGAGTCTCATGGCGATCTGCGGCAGGGCCGCCCTCCGTTCGAGGTGGGGGCGCCCGGTCGCGCGACGGATGTCACGCTGGCGAACCGAACGCCTCATGCATACGTCGTGCCACAGCGCAGCGCGGCGCCATGCGTTCGCGGAATGCCCTGCATTCGCGGTCGGAGCGAACATCGAGCTGTCGCTGTCCTCGGGCGTGCCTCCTGCGGAGGACGAACTGACCGCGCTCGCGGTCAGAGGGCGCTGGCGCTACGCTCGCGGCCATGCGTCGCTTCTCCTTCCTCCTCGTGCTGCTCACCTACGTCTGCGCCTGCGCCTGCAACTCACCCGGCGACGCGACAACCGTCGCGGGTGACGACGAGGCCGCATCCACGGCGGCTCCCGGGCCGACCGTCGAAGAGCGCTTGCAGGCCTCGGCGGCGGGCGAGGACCTCGCGCAGCTCGCCACCCTCGTGGGGGCTTGGCGCGTGCTCGTAGAGGAGGACCGGGGCGGTGCACTCGCGCCCCTCGCCGAGGGCCGCGCGGAGATCACGCTGGCGCTGTCCGGTCGATTCCTGGAGTGGCGCACGGAGGTGGCGCTGCTGGCTTCCACGGTCCACTCCCGCGGTCTCCTCGGCTACGACCGCGAACGCGAGCTCTTCGAGCTGCACTGGATCAGTGAGCTCTCCAGCGCGCAGCGCATCGCGCGTGGTCGCGGCGACGCGCGTCGCGGAGGCGTGACGCTCGAGACCGCCGACCTCGACCCCGAGACGGGCGGCGTGCGACGTGCGCGTACGGTGCTGCGGATCGAGGACGCGGACGCGTTCACGATGCGTCAGGACACCTGGGACCCCGACCTCGCGGACTGGCGCCGGCTGGCGTCAACGCGCTACGAGCGCCTCAGCTCCGCCGGCGGATCGAGTAGCGCGCGACCGCCGAAGTGAGGTCCGCGGCGAGGACCAGGCCTGCGCCGAACAGCACGAGCACGAGGACCTCGTCGTAGTACTGCTTCGCCCGCGCGTCCTGGATCCAGTAGCCGAGCGAGACGACGCCGAGCATGCCGAGGACGGTCGCCTCCCGGACGCAGGTCTCGAAGCGGTAGAAGAACAGCAGCAGCCCACGCGTGAGCGTGAGCGGGGCGACGCCGAATACCGCGAGGCCGGCGCGCCGCGATCCCGTGTTCGACAGGGCTCGCAGGGGCGCCGGGTCGAGGTTCTCAATGGCCTCGCCGCCGAGGCGTGCGAGGATGCCCGCGTTGTGCAGCGCGAGCGCCAGGACCGCTGGCCAGGCCGTGCGTGGTCCGAGCACGGCGAGCAGCAGGAACGCGAGGATGTACTCCGGCACCGCGCGCAGGAGGAGCGCCGTCACGCGCGCGGCCCCACGCGTCGCGCGCCAGCCGAGGGAGCGCTCCCGTGCTAGGTCCTGGGCTCGGCCGAACGGTTCACGGCGCGCGAAGTTGCGTGCGAGCGCGAGCGCGAGCGGCGCGGCGGCCAGGGCTGCGAGCGCCATGGCGACGACGGCGATCTGGAGGGTCGCGAGGGTGCTGTCCGCGCCGACGCGACGCCATGCGCCGAGCACCCAGCTGGCGAGTTCGCTCGGGCCCCAATGGCTACCGCGCAGCGAGAAGGGCACGAGCTCCGTCCGCAGGAAGGTGGCGAGGTTGGAGGCGCGTCGCTCGCTGAGGAACCCGGCGAGTTCGAGCTCCGGGCTCACCCAGGCGAGCACGGTCCACACCGCCAGGCCGAGCAGCACTCCGCGCAGCAATCGGCTGCGGGGTCGCTCGCGCCAAAGAGTCTCGACGGTCTCGCTGCGATCGTTCGCACTCATCGCAGCACCACTTGCTTCCTGAGCGAACTCGACAGGCCCTCGAACAGGAACGCGACCGCGATGAGCGCCCACAGGTAGGTCCAGACCTCGTGGTAGTGCTGGTTGTCGAAGGCGAGCTGGAGGTGATAGCCGACGGTGGGGAAGCCGAAGAAGCCGAGCACGGCCGAGGAGCGCACCGCGCACTCGAAGCGGTAGAAGACGTAGCTCGCGAGGTCGGGCACGGCGCGGGGCACGACGCCGAACAGGAACGCTTGCAGCCGCGAAGCGCCCGCGTCGCGTAGCGCATCGGCGCCCTCGCGGGGGGCTTCGTCGAGCAGCTCCGAGAACACCTTGGCCAGGGTCCCCGCGTAGGGAATGGCGATCGCACAAACGGCGCTGAACGGAGTCAGACCGAGCGCGGCGAGCAGCAGCACGGCCCACAGCAGCTCATGGATCGAGCGCATTCCGGCGATCCAGGCCCGCAGGACGAGGAACAGCGCAGGTGCGCTCAATCTGCGCACGCCAGCGCGCGGGAGAGCGCCGTCCCCGGCGCGCTTCCACCAGGCGGTTGACGCCAGGGCGCCCAGCGGGAGACCGACCGCGATCGCGATGCTGAGGCCCGCGGCGGCGAAGACGAGCGTGCTGCGCAGTGAGTCGAGGACCTTCAGCGCGAGCGGGTCTGTGCCTTCGGGAACGGGGGCTTCGTAGTCGAGGGCCGGAGTGAGCGCGGCCCACGCGAACTCGCGCAGCAGCGCGAATCCGCTCCCCGAAGGCAGCAACTGCTCGGGCGAGAGCCGCAGAGCCGAGGCGCAGACGGCAGCTGCGACGAGGAGGCCGATGACCCAGGCGCGCTTCCCGTAGAGCAGAACGGGGCGCCGTGCCGTGGTGGCGGCCTCAGTCATGGCGCGGCACCTCGGTCGCGAGCTCGTAGAGCCGGTCGAGCTCCGAGTCCGTCACCTCAGCGGCGGGTCGGTCGAAGTGGATGCGCCCGCCGCGCATCCCGATCAGGCGCGGGACCTCGATGCGTGCGAGGGCGAGGTCGTGCAGGCTCGTGACGACGGTCAGCCCGCGCTCGCGCGCGAGGTTCAGCAGCAGCGCGAGGGTCTCCTTCGCGCGCGCCGGGTCGAGCGCGGCGAGCGGTTCGTCCGCGAGGAGCGCATCGGGCGCCTGGAACAGCGCGCGTGCGATCGCCACGCGCTGCTGCTCGCCGCCCGAGAGCGTGTCGACGCGCTGGAACAGCTTGTCCTCGATCCCCAGGTCCTCGAGCAGGGCGTGGATCTCCTCGAGCTCCGGGCGTGACTGCCGCAGCATCGCGCGGGCGGAGGCGAACAGCCCGAGCCGGCCGACGCGACCTGCCATGACGTTCTGCGCGACGCGCAGGTTGGGGATCAAGCCGAGATCTTGGGGGACCAGCCCGATGCGAACGCGTAGCGCGCGCAGCTGCGCGGACGCGACTCCTGCGAGGTCGGCGCCGTCGACGCGCACGGTCCCTTCGGAGGGGAGCAAGGATCCGTTGAGGAGCCGCAGCAGGCTCGTCTTGCCGGCGCCGCTCGGGCCCACGAGCGCGACGGTCTCACCGGGCTCGACGGTCAGGTGCAGCGCCGAGAGCACGGGGATCCCGCCGAGCCGAAGCCCAGCACCCTCGAGCGCGAAGCGGAGCGCGGTGTCGGTCAACGGCCTGAGGTCATCCTTCCCCTCAGCGCACCAGATCGAGCTCCTCGGCGAGGCCCTCGAGCGCGTCGAAGTCCTCGTTCGAGGCAGGGATCAGACCGTCCTCTCGCATCATTGCGCCTAGCAGCACGGGGTCGTCGATGGCGATCAGCGCCTTCCGTAGCCGGTCGGTGAACCCGGCGCCGAAGCGTTCGTCGAGGTCGGGGCGCGCGTGCCACGAGTAGTCTGGGTAGTCGGGCGTGCGCCAGACGATGAAGCAGCGCTCCGGATCGATCTTGCCCTCCGCGACGCGCTGGTCGTAGGTGACGTAGCTCAGCACGCCGGCATCGAAGCTGCCGTCCTGCACGAGTTGCCAGGTTCGGTCGTGGTTCCCCGAGAAGCTCATCTCGGCGCCGAAGAACTCGGCGGGGGACTTGCCCGTGGCCTCGCGCAGGAAGTACTCGGGCATCAGGCGGCCGGAGGTCGAGGATTCGTCGCCGAAGGTGAAGGTCTTCCCTTCCAGCTCGAGGGGGAAGGCCTCCTGATTCGGTTGCAGCCCGCTGGAAGGGTTGGCGATGATGTACGAGCGGAACTTCGGGTCGATGCGTCCCTGCGCGATGGCGGCGGCGCCGGGGACGGCGCGGCGTGCGCGCACGCCCGTGAGCCCGCCGAACCAGGCGAGCTGGACGTCGCCGTTCTTGAAGGCCTCGACCGAGGCGCCGTAGTCCGATACGTGCGAGTACTCGACGGGAACGCCGAGTTCGGCGGCGAGGTGCTCGGCGACGAGGCCGAACTTCTCGATCATCTCGCTGCTGTTCTCACCGGGGATGGCGGAGAAGCGCAGCAGGGGCGTCGCGGCCTCCGTGGGCTCACTGCAGCCCGCGGTCAGTGGGACGACGAGGGCGACGAGGAGCGTGAGGGCGGCGAACTTCATGGGAGGAATGGGAGCCGGCCGCCCGCGGGCGGCCGGTGGTGCGTCTCTTTCGGATCCGGTGCTAGTTGCCGCTGACCGACTGGGACAGGAGCTGCCCGTTGGTCTGCTCGCCGATGGTGTACGGGAGCGAGGCCGACGAGAGGCGCGAGACCTCGACCAGGACGGCGAGCATCGCCGGCTGTCCGACGGTCGCCGCCGTGGAGTTCGCGACCGCGCCGTTCATCACGAACCAGCCGGACTCGAACACGGGGAAGCCCTGGATCTCGCCAGGGTCGTTGTTCGTGAAGTTCGCCAGGAAGTCGTTACTGAACGCTCCGGAGATGGAGAGCAGCGGGACCCGGTCCCAGCAGTCGAAGGTGTGCTGCGACGAGAACACCTCCTCGTTGTCGTTGTAGATCAGGAAGTCGACCGTCGTGTCGAACTTGGTCCCGGTCAGCCCGATGAGGATCAGCTCCGCGCGCGCCTGTCCCTTGCCCTCGATCTGACCGAAGAAGCGCGGGATCGCGATGCGGTCCGGGGTGGCGCCGTATTCGGCGCCGTCCATGTCGCGGCGGCCGTCGCCGTCGAGATCCGTCGGGTTGCCTTCGCCGGTCTTGCCCTCGAACATCAGCGCGTTGATCTGGTACTCGCTGCCCGACAGGCCGTCGAGCGTGATCTGCGAGGCGATCAGGTAGTCGAAGTCGATCGCGCTGGCGTTCGTGATGCTGCGCGCGTAGGCGTAGCAGAAGCCGCGGCCGGGCGTCGGCGAGAGCGCCGTGCTGTAGAAGGTGATCGTGTCCCGCGGCGTGAGCGTCTCGAACGCGTTGTTCGTGCCGCAGTCCTCGCCGTCCACGAAGTTGAAGTGCACGCGCACCGACTCCGAGGGGTTGACGTTCGTCACGGTCAGGAACGTGTAGCTGCCCTGGCGGGAGTCGTACTCGGGGAAGATCATGAGGCTCCCGGGGTCGTTGCGCTCCGCGTGGGCGGAGGCGGCGAGGAGAGCCAGGGTGGCGCCGACGAGGGCGCTCTTGATGAGGCGGAGCATAGTGAGTGGGGCGTCTGTCGGTGATAGTCAGGCGAGCGGCCAAGGAGGGCCGCGACGCTCCAACATACCTGCTCCGACGCCTGAGCGGCAGATCCGAACCGCGCTCCGCGGGGCCTGGACTGGATCGTCGCGGATGCGCGGCCATACTGTGCTCTCCCTGCCCTGGAGACGCCCACGTGAACGACCCCGACCCGACCGAGCCGCGCCCCGACCCGCCCACGGAACCCGCCGTCGAGGCCAGCCCCCCTGCGGACGCCAGGGCGCTGCCTCCGGACCAGTTCTTCGTCGTTCCGGTCCGGAACATGGTGCTGTTCCCCGGCGTGGTCCTCCCGCTGATGATCGGCCGTGAGCGCTCGGTGGACGCGATCCAGAAGGCGGTCGCCGACGACAGCCGCGTCCTGCTCCTCCTGCAGAAGGAGGAGGCCGTGGAGAGTCCCGAGGCCGACGATCTCTACCGGGTCGGGACCTTGGCCGAGGTCGTTCGCTACATCGACGCGGAGGACGGCCGGCACCACGCGATCTGTCAGGGGGAGAAGCGCTGCCGGGTGCTGGAGTTCGTCGCCTTCGACCCCGTGCCGATCGCGCGCGTCGAGGTCATCGAGGAGGCCGCCGGCGAGCCCGAGGACACCGAGATGGAGGCGCGCTTCGTCGCCCTCAAGCACCAGGCGCAGGAGGTGCTTCAGCTGTCGCCCGGCGCGCCGGAGGACCTCGCGAACGCGGTCGACAACATCGGCTCCCCGCCGATGCTCGCCGACATGGTCGCGACCTTCATGGACGTCCCGGTCGAGGAGCGCCAGGAGGTCCTCGAGACCTTCGACATTCGCCAGCGGCTGGACCTCGTCGCGACCAAGCTCGGGCACGTCGCCGAGGTGCTGCGGCTCTCGAAGAAGATCCGTGAGGAGACGCAGGGGACGCTCGAGAAGGCGCAGCGCGAGTACTACCTGCGCGAGCAGCTGCGGGCGATCCAACGCGAGCTCGGTGAGGCCGACGACCGCTCCAACGAGATCGCGGACCTCGAAGCGGCGATCGCGAAGGCGAAGATGCCGGAGGAGGCGGAGCGCGAGGCGCGTAAGGAGCTCAAGCGCCTCGAGCGCATGCCCGAGGGCGCCGCGGAGGCCTCCATGGTGAGGACGTTCCTGGAGATCATGACCGAGCTCCCCTGGAGCGAGCAGACCGAGGACCGCCTCGACATCGTCCAGGCGCGGCGCATTCTCGACGAGGATCACTACGGTCTCGACAAGGTGAAGGAGCGCATCATCGAGTTCCTCGCCGTGCGCCAGCTGCGGCCGGGTGGCAAGAGCCAGAGTCTCTGCCTCGTCGGTCCGCCCGGCGTCGGCAAGACATCCCTGGGCAAGAGCATCGCGCGCGCGATGGGCCGCGAGTTCGTGCGGGCGAGTCTCGGCGGCGTCCACGACGAGGCCGAGGTCCGGGGCCACCGGCGCACCTACGTCGGGGCCATGCCGGGCAGCATCGTTCAGGGACTGCGGCGCGCTGGCACGCGCAACCCGGTGTTCATGCTCGACGAGATGGACAAGCTCGGGCGGGGCATCCACGGCGACCCGTCCTCCGCGCTGCTGGAGGTGCTCGACCCCGAGCAGAACGTGAACTTCCGCGACAACTACATCGGGGTGCCGTTCGATCTCCAGCGCGTGCTGTTCATCGCGACCGCCAACGTGCTCGGGGCGATCCCCGCACCGCTGCGCGACCGCTTCGAGCTGATCCACCTTCCCGGCTACACGCGCGAGGAGAAGCACGAGATCGCGCTGCGCTACCTCATCGGCCGTCAGCTGGAGAACACTGGCCTCACCGAGCGTCAGTGCACGATCACGCCCGAGGCGGTGGAGCTGATCATCCGCAGCTACACCCGCGAGGCGGGGGTGCGCGACCTCGAGCGAAAGATCGGCGCGATCTGTCGCCACGTCGCCACGCGCATCGTGGAGAAGTCCCGGCGCTCGATGAAGGTCCGTTCGGCCCAGGTCCGCGAGATCCTGGGCGCGCCGCGCTACGAGCGGGAGCAGGCCATGCGCTGCGGAACGCCCGGCGTCGCCACCGGCCTGGCGTGGACGCCGGTCGGTGGAGAGATCCTGTTCATCGAGGCGACCGAGATGCCGGGGCGCGGTCGCGTGATCCGCACGGGGCAGCTCGGCGACGTCATGCAGGAGAGCGCCATCGCGGCCATGACCCTCCTGAAGAGCCGCGCCAAGGAGTTCGAGCTCACCTCGGAGCGCTTCGACAAGACCGACGTCCACGTGCACATCCCGGCGGGCGCGATCCCGAAGGATGGGCCGAGCGCCGGCGTCGCGCTGTTCACGGCGCTCGTCTCGCTCTTCACGGGGCGGCGCGTGCGGCCGGACCTCGCCATGACGGGAGAGATCAGCCTGCGCGGCCTGGTCCTGCCGGTAGGAGGCGTCAAGGAGAAGGTGCTCGGCGCGTTGGCCGCAGGCATCGAGGTGGTCGTTCTGCCGAAGCGCAACGAGCACGACCTCGACGACATCCCGCAGAGCGCGCGCTCCCAGATCGAGTTCCACTTCGTGGAGAACGTGGGGGAGGTGCTGGCGCTCGCGCTGGAGCCTGCGGGATCGGAGTGCGACCCGAAGGCCGCGCGCGCGTCGAAGGCGAAGCGCAAGTCGGCGGGGCGGAAGAAGGCCGCGCGCAAGTCCTCGACGCGCAAGAAGACCGCGACCAAGAACAAGACGTCGACCAAGACGTCCGCTCGCAAGAAGCGCGGAGCGAAGGCCGGCTCGAAGCAGCGGGCGCGGCGCGCCGCGCGCGGACGTTGAGCCTGGGCGGCGGGGCGCGTGCCCGTCACGCCGAGCTCTGCCGACCGACCCGCGCTAGAACGCGACCCCGAGGCTGAACTGCAGCACCCAGTCCTGCTCGCCTTCGCGCGGGTTCGGGTTGATACCCCAGTCGAGCCGCACCGGGCCGATCGGCAGCAGCCAGCGAATCCCGGGGCCGACGGCGTAGCGCAAGTCTCGGAAGGTGAGCACGTCCTCGTAGTCCAGGGACACGTTCCCGGCGTCGACGAAGAGCGCCGCTGAGAAGCTCCTCACGAGGTCCTGGCGGAGCTCCATCGAGACCACGGTGAACGCCTCGCCCCCGATCGGGTTCCCCTTCGCGTCGGTGGGACCCAGCTCGTCCTCCCGGAACGAGCGCACCGTGTTCTGACCACCGTTGAAGTAGCGCTCCTGCAGCGGGATCCCCTGATCCTCCAGGGGGTAGATCATGCCCGCGCGGAAGGTCCAGGCGACCTGCGCGGTCTCGCTGATCGGCCGGTAGCGCGCGATGCGGCCGTCGAGCCGGACGAATGGCAGCTCCGTTCCGAGGGCGTCCAAGGAGAAGTCGGCGCGCGCACGGACCCACATGCCGCGGCGCGGCAAGAAGAAGCTGTCGCGCGTGTCATAGATGTTCGTGACGTACAGCGACGAGATGTTGACGTCCTCGTCGAGGTCGGGGTTGAGGCCGGGGACGTCGACGTCGACGTTGTCCGACTGCGAGATGCGGTACTCGTAGCCGTAGATGTTGCGGAGCTGTCGCGTCCAGAAGCGGGTGATGTTGAACCCCGCACCCACCTCGAGGCTGTCGAACGAGACCTGCTCGCGCTCCTCCCAGAACGCGGTCGCGCCGATCACGTTGCGACGGTTCAGCGTGTAGGGGTCGCTCCCGAAGAAGGTGACGCCCCTGGCGCGGTCGGCGAGCTTGGCCTGAACGCTGAGGGAGCGGCCTGTGCCGAGGAAATTGTTCTCCCGGACTCCGACGATGACGCGCGCTCGCTCCCACGCGCCGTAGCCCACCTCGGCGGAGACGCTCAGGGTCTCGATCTCGGAGACGAGGATGACGAGATCTCGCTCCGCGCCTTGACCCTGCAGCTGCAGGTCGACGGAGTCGAACAGCCCCGTCGCGTACAGGCTCCGGAACGCGTCACTCTCGGCGCTACGCGTGAGCAGCTGGCCGGACTCGAGCCCGGCCTGGTCGAGGATGAAGCTCTCGCGGGTGCTCGTGTTGCCCTCCACGCTCACCGCCCGCACGCGCACGAGCTCACCGAGCTTCAGGCGGATCTTGAGCCTCGCTTCGCCCGTCGCGTGGTCGAGGGACTCCTCGAAGCTCGACTGGGCATCGACGTAGCCCAGCTCGGCGAAGTGGTCCTCCGCCGCGGCGCGGACCTCATAGGCGAGGCGTGGGAAGTAGGGGCGTCCGAGGAAGGTCCGAGCCGCGGCGCTGGCCTGCGACATGTCCTGACCCTCGATCGGCTCCAGCTCGATCTCCGTGAGCCGGAAGCGAGGGCCCTCGACCACCTCGAACTCGAGGCTCACCCCGCGCTTCGACTCGTCGAACGTGATCTCTGGTCCGAGGACGCGAACGTCAAGGAAGCCCGTCTGGTAGTAGAGGCTCTCGACCGAGCGCGCCGCGGAGTCGGCCTGGGCTTCGACGTAGTAGAGCTTTCCGAGACCGAGCGCCTGGGTGGTGGGGCCGCGCAGCTGGCGGAAGAGGTCTTCGGCCGTGAAGTGCGCGTTGCCGCGGAAGGTGACGGTCTCGACAACCGTTCGTGGACCTTCGTCGATGACGAACGTGGCCCTCGGCTTGCCCTTGGGCGAGCGTTCGAACTCGTAGTCCACTGCGGCGAACGGGAAGCCCCGGTCGTTGTAGAAGCCCACGAGGGTGTAGGCGGCGTCGTCGATCGCTGCCGCCGGGAAGTTCATCTGCTCGAAGTCGAGGAGCTCCTCCTGGATCGCGCGCTGCAGAATGCCGCGCCGAAAGGTGCGGTCGCCGCGGAACTCCAGCTCGAAGGTCTTCGGCTTGTCGAGCAGCTCGGTCTTCAGTCCCTGAAGCTGCTCACCCGCCCGGCAGGCGAACAGCAGCATCAGGAGCAGGACCGCCAGGAGCGCGCCGGGCGTACGTCTCGCAGAGCGGCTCATCGGAGGCGGAACACGAGCCGCAGGCCATAGTTGTAGTCCTCGTACTTGTCCCGCTGCGCAGTCATGTACCAGTGGCGGAAGTTGCGGCGCTCGGGCGGTAGGCCCTCCTTGTTGGAGAGGCGGAAGGCGACGTCGAAGGTCTCCGTTCCGTTCTGGCTGAGGTCCTCCCCGTAGAACAGCTCGAGGCGCTCGAAGACGGAGTCCTCGTTGATCGGTCCATTGTCGGAGAACCAGCGAGCGACGGTGTCCTTAGCGATGTAGACCGCGACGGTGCTCGCCGTGGTGGCGCCGTCGGTGTTCGATGCCGACTCCTGCAGCTGCCCGGTCAACAGCAGAACGAGCAGGGTCTCCTGGCTCAGCGGGGGCGTCGACGACAGCAGGATCTCCGGGTTGTCGTACGGCCCTGCGATGTTCGCGCGGATGTTGTAGCCGATCAGCCGGGCCTCGCCGACCGCGTCGATCTGCGGTACGAACGGATTGTCGCGCAGGAACTGCACCGTTCCGCCCGTGATCGTGAGCCGCCCCGACGGCAGTGTGACTGCCGTGGTGTCGAGGAAGACGCGCCCGTCGAGTATGGGAATCTCACCGGTGCCGAGCAGCTTCAGCTTCGGGCGCACCGCACCCTGCAGCAGGAAGTTACGGATCTCGAAGGCGTTCTTGGCCGTCAGCGCGACGTCGAAGGACATGTCGCGCAGGGGCGGCTCGCGGAACGAGAACAGCTGGAAGCCCCGCGCGTCGCTGCGCGTAGGCCCGGGCCGCAGATTCAAGAAGCTCTGATCCGGGGCGTAGTGCCCACGCGTCAGCTCGAGGCTGCCACTCACCACGAGGGCGGAGATCGGTCCATCGAGGTGCACGTCCGTGTTCGCGCGAACGCGCGCCGTACGGTCGCGGAACAGCAGGAGGTCGTCTCCCACGAGGTCGAGGTCGAGGACGGCGTCGTCCTCCTCCAGATCGATGGTCCCGTTCAGCGCGAACGGTGACGCGCCGAGCGTGCCAGTGCAGCGCTCCAGCGTGAGCCGGTCCTCGACGAAGTGCAGCGCGGCGTCGAGCTCGTCGATCGAAGGCAGGCCACCGCCGATCCGCAGCCGGCCCTCCGACATCTGCAAGTCCCCCGAGAGCGTCGGGGACAGTAGCGGCCCCTCGAAGCGCAGGCTGCCGGAGAGCTGACCGGCGCGCAGGCGATCGCCAGCCCCGTAGGCCTTGAGGATCGGCTCGAGTCGCGCGACGTCGAGCGAAGCGAGGACAGCCTCTCCCCGCGCCGTCGACTCCTCGGCGAGGCGCACGGGCTCACTGATCCAGCGCGTGAGGTCGAGCGGCGCGTCGACGCTGGCGTTCAGCCTGAGGTCGAGCAGGTCGCCGAAGCGCAGGGCGAGGTCGTCTGCGACGAGGCCTTCTTCGAGGCGCAGCGTGCCGTCGACGCTCCCGGCGTCGAGGCCGGCGGGCTGCAGCCCTTCTGGCAGCACCAGCCCCGTCCCCGCGACCTCCAACAAGCCTCGGAGCTCGGTCCACGCTCCGGAGAGCGAACCGTTGACGCCGATCTGGCCGCGCAGCGCGGACTCGAGATCGAGCGCGTCGAGCGGCAGCAGCGCGGCGACGTCCAGCTCAATGTCACCGGCGCCCAGCTGGAACGCGGGGGCGTACTTGAGCGGCAGCGAACCGCTGAGGGTCGCGGAGAGTCCGCTTGAGCCCGTCGCCGAGAAGCTCGAGATCGTGGTCCGCTCGCCATCGTGGAGCAGGTCCCAGGTCAGATCGATCGGAGCGCTCAGCCCCGG